>NZ_JBEXSD010000050.1:0-45645 GCF_040613495.1 Nocardioides sp. NPDC006273
TGGCGATGCGGACGGCGTCGTCCTCGTCGGTGAAGGTCTCCACGGTGAGGACCGGCCCGAAGCCGGAGTGGGCGGTGTGATCCGTGTTGGTCTCGACGCGCCTCCGCCTAACGGCTCCGGCGGCTCGACCAGCGCATATCAGCAGGCGGCGAGGGTGCGCTGGGCCGAGAGGGCGACCAGGGCGAACGGTGCTGCCATCAGGGCGATCGCGCTGATGGCCAGGGTCACGGTGAGGCCGCCGGTCAGGGTCAGCATGGTGAAGCCGGTCACGGGCACCACCGTGGCCGTGGCCAGAGACCAGGCTGCGGTCATCCGGGCCGTGCCGCGCCCGATCCGCAGCCACCGCTGACCGATCGCGGTCGCCACCAGCGCGATGATCGCGCCGAGGGCGCCTGCTGTGCCGACGTACCCGATGAGGACGTCGAGGGCGTGGAAGAGACCGGTGTCCGGGGCGGTCGAGTGGGCAGTCCCGCCGAGGTTGATCCCGCCGTCCCACAGGAAGGCCTGGGGGATCATCACGAGGACGAGCAGAGCGGCCGTGCGTCGGGCGCCGCCGATCGCGACCGTGTCGCGGAAGCCCGGAGCGACGACGTCGACGGCACCGAAGTCGCGTAGCGCGAGAGCCTCGGCCTCGGCGGTCGGGTAGCCCGCCCGGGTGTAGGCGTCGGTCGCGTCCTCGAGGTGGTCGCCGGCCTCGCGCAACAGGTCGCGGCGGGCCCAGCTCGGGCCGGGTACGGCGGTGCGCAGGTCAGCAAGGTAGACGTCGACGGCGCTCATGGGTCCATCCTCTCCGTGCTGCCGGGTCGACCACATCAGGGAACCCCCTGAACTGAGCTCGCCGCGGGTGCGATCTCGGTCATCACCCCTGACGCCTCGGCCGACGGGAGTGACGTCTCGGCTGGGTCAGACCTCGCCGAGGACGCCGGAGACGACCTGGGAGAAGGTGCGCCACTCCTGGCGGTGGGTGGCGAGGGCGCTGCGGCCGGCGGAGGAGAGCTCGTAGGTGCGGCGTTTGCGGCCGCCGACCTCGGACCAGGAGCTGTCGAGGTATCCCGCCTTCTCCAGGCGGCGTAGGGCCGGGTAGATCGTGCCCGTGGGGAGATCCAGCTCGCCACCGCTGCGGGCGCTCAGCGCCTCGATGATCGCGTAGCCGTGGAGGGGCTGCTTCTCGACGACGGCCAGGATCAGCGAGTCGAGGTGGCCACGGAGTGCGTCGGCTTTCATGTAGACAGCCTACACAGACCGGGTTACATTGCCTTCATACGTGTTGTCTGCCTACAGGTAGCCAGACGAGATCAAGAAGGAGACACGATGACCACCCAGACGACGACGAGACCCAGCCCGCTGCGGCGGCTGGCCACCTTCTCCCAACGGCATCACTGGACCGCGCTGCTGCTGTGGGTGGTCGTGCTCGTGGGCGTGACGGGGGCGGCCCAGGGCATCGGCGACGACTACCGCAACTCGTTCGACATCCCGGGAAGCCAGTCCCAGGAGATGGCCGATCTCCTGGCGAAGCACGGCGGAGCGACCGGCGACGAGGTGCGCGCAGTCATCCATGACGAGCGTGGCTGGGACACCGACCAGCAGGCGGTGGACGAGCTGATCGCCGACCTCGCCGACGTTCCCCATGTCGAGACCGTGGAGCCGGCCGATCCGCAGCGCGGGTCGGTGAGCGAGGACGGTACGACCGCACTCGTCACGGTCGTGATGGACGCCGAGGCCGGTGAGCTCCCGACCAGTGCCTACGAGCCCTTCCTCGAGATCGCGGACGACTCGACGACCGACGATCTCCAGGTCGAGATGGCCGGCGAGGCGATGCGCGAGGTGAGCGGGGGCGAGGGCGGCAGCTCGGAGGGGCTCGGGATGCTCGCCGCTCTGGTGATCATGTTCTTCATGTTCGGCTCGTTCCTGGCGGCGAGCCTGCCGCTGATCACCGCGATCTTCGCGGTCGGCACGACCTTCGGCGTGGTCACGCTGCTCTCCCACCTGACCACGATCCCGGACTACACCGCGCCGATGCTGATGCTCGTGGGGCTCGGCGTCGGCATCGACTACGCGTTGCTGGTCTTCTCCCGCTATCGCAGCGAGCTGCTCCACGGCGCCACCCGTGAGGACGCCACCTCGACCGCGATCGACACCGCCGGCCGCTCGGTCCTGTTCGCCGGAGTCAGCGTGATCCTGGCCCTCTGCGGCCTCTACGTGCTGCAGCTGACCTCGATCCAGGGCGTCGTGCTCGGGGTCGCTCTCACCGTCCTGATGACGATGATCGCCGCGGTCACCCTGCTCCCGTCCCTCCTCACGCTGTTCGGCAAGCGTCTGGAGAAGTCGATCCGCAAGCATGCGGCCCGTTCCGGACGCGAGCCCGGCCGCCGCTGGCGCGCCTGGGCCGGTGGAGTCCAGCGGCACCCGTGGGCCGCGTTGATCGTCTCGATGGTCGCTCTCGGCGCCCTCGCGACCCCGGTCCTCGGCCTCCAGCTCGGCTTCGCTGACGCCGGCAACGACGACAGCTCCTCGACCACCCGCAAGGCCTACGACCTGGTGAGCGACAAGTTCGGCCCCGGCGCCAACGGCCCGCTCATCGTCATGACCGAAGGCTCGCAGGGGCAGGCGGACGCGGCGTACGAGAAGCTCCAGACGCACGAAGGCGTGGCCGCGGTGACGCCGCCGCAGCCTTCGGCCGACGGCGCGGTCTACACCGCCATCGCCTTCCCGGAGACCGGTCCGCAGGACGCCGAGACCACCGAGCTGGTGAAGGAGCTGCGCGCCGACCTGGGCGACGACGTCCTCGTCGGGGGCTCGACCGCGGCGCTGATCGACTACTCCGACGCGGTCTCGAAGAAGCTGCCGCTCTTCATCGGGCTGGTGGTGGGCCTCTCCGCGCTGCTGCTGATGTGCGTCTTCCGCTCCGTCGCGGTGGCGATCAAGGCGGCGATCCTCAACCTGATCTCGATCGGCGCCTCGATGGGCGCGATGACGTACGTCTTCCAGGAGGGTCTGCTGGGGGTGGAGCCGGGGCCGATCGAGGCGTTCCTGCCGGTGATGACCTTCGCGATCGTCTTCGGTCTCTCGATGGACTACGAGGTCTTCCTGATCTCGCGGATGCGCGAGGAGTGGCTGCGCAGCGGCAACGCGCAGGAGGCGGTCCGCGAAGGGCTTGCGCACACCGGTGGCGTCATCACCGCGGCCGGTGCGATCATGGTCGTGGTCTTCGGCGCCTTCTGGTTCAGCCCGGATCGGATGCTGCAGGAGATGGGCTTCGTGATGGCGGTGGCGGTGCTGCTGGACGCGGTCGTGGTCCGGTGCCTCGTCGTGCCTGCGGTGATGCGGCTGCTCGGTGCTCGCGCATGGTGGCTGCCGCGGTGGCTCGACCGGATCCTGCCGCGACTGCAGAACGTCTGATGAACGAACGTAAGCGGATTCCGGACGATTACTAAGACGTGAAACTAATTTCCTGCGAGCGAAAGTAAGGGCGCGTACAACCGAAGAGAAGGGCCGCCACCGGTGGCCCCTGGCTTTCGGGAGTTGCCATGAACGGTTTGACCTTCCGCCTGTCCAAAGTCCGCCTCGCGGTCTCCCTCACCTCCACCGCCCTTCTCGGCGCCGGCCTGGCCGTCGCCCCAGGCTCCCCAGCCGCTGCGGCTGGGGAGCCCTACGTCGCACTCGGCGACTCCTACTCCTCAGGAGTCGGCACCCGCAGCTACCTCAGTGACGGCTCCGCCTGCAAACGGTCGACCCTGGCGTACCCGAGCCTGGTCGCCGCGGCGAAGAGCTACAGCCTCAACTTCCGCGCCTGCTCGGGTGCGGTCGTCGCCGACGTCACCAGCAGTCAGCTCAGCGCCCTGTCCAGCTCCACTCGCTATGTGACCATCTCGGTCGGCGGCAACGACGCCGGCTTCGCCGACGTGATCACCGAATGCGCCCTTCCCGCCTGGGCGAGCGACTGCGCCGGAGCGGTCGCGGGTGCGCAGAGCTACATCCGCAACACGCTCCCAGGCAGCCTCGGGACGCTCTACTCCCGGATCCGGTCGGCCGCGCCCAACGCGAAGGTGGTGGTCGTGGGCTACCCGAAGCTGTTCATGGGCGAGGACTGCAACGCCTTCACCTGGTTCAGCCCGCAGGACGAGGCGATCCTCAACGACACCGCCGTGCTCCTCAACAACACCACTGCCTCGCGCGCGAGCGCAGCCGGATTCAGCTTCGTGAACCCGATCAGCCGGTTCACGGGACACGCCGTCTGTGACGACGTCGAGTGGGTCAACGGGCTCTCCAACCCGATCGAGGAGTCCTTCCACGCCAACGCGGCCGGCCACCGCGACGGCTACACACCTCTGGTGAGCTCTCCGCTCACCGGCGCCGCGGTCGCCGCGACCCCGGCACTGGTCGACGCGGCCGAGGCTACCGGCCCCGCACAGGCCGCCAGGCAGCGGAAGTACGCCGCGCTCGACCGCCACATCGAGCCGAAGGTGTTCCAGCCGCCGACCCGTGAACGTCTGCAGAAGCTCGCGGACCAGCGAGGGGTGGACCTGGACGCCTGGCTGGCGACGCACTGAGCGATTTGGCTGTGAAGCCGAGCGTGGCCCACCGGCCGCTCTCGGCTTCACAACCTCCGCGTAGGAGGCGTGTAACCCAATCTTGGGGGCGAGGCTGATAGAACCGTCCCATGCGAGTATCCCGGGGCATAGCGGCCCTTGCTGTTGCTTTACCGCTGCTTGCTGCCTGCGGTGAGGCCGAGGATCCGGGTCCCAGCATGTCGACCCTGACCACGGCCCTGGAGAGCGGCACCTTCACGAAGGTCGACTTCGTCGCGAAGACCGACCCCGCCGAGGTCGCCGACGACTACCGCGATCTGACCGGCAACCTGTTCGGGAAGCTCGGAGCGCCCGACGTGTCCGCGACCAAGCCGGTCTTCTCCGGCCACGGCACCGACAGCGCGAAGTCGATGCTCACCTGGGCGTGGGGGGTGCCGGGCGGCCGGTGGACCTATGAGTCGGAGGTGGAGCTCCACAAGACCGGTGACAAGTGGGAGTTCGTCTGGGAGCCGACGGTCGTCGCCCCGGAGCTCGCCGAAGGACGCAGCCTGCATGTCGAGACCGTCCACCAGCAGCGGGGCGAGATCCGGAGCACGTCGGGAGCGACCCTGGTCGCCGATCGGCCGGTCGTCACGGTGGGCATCGACAAGACCCTGATCGACCCGGTTGCCGCCCCTGCGGCCGCCCGGGACGTCGCCGCGGTCCTCGGCATCAATCCGAAGCGCTACGCCAAGCGCGTCAAGGCGTCCGGGGACAAGGCGTTCGTCGAGGCGCTCTCGGTCCGCAAGCCGATGATGACGAAGGCGAAGGCTGCCAAGATCGCCAAGATCAAGGGCGCGGCCATGCTCAATCGGACCCTCCCGCTCGGCCCTACCAAGGAGTTCGCCTCACCGGTCATCGGCATCGTCGGTGAGGTGACGGCCGAGAAGATGAAGAAGAGGCCCGGGACCTACCTTCCGGGTGATCTCGTCGGCCTCTCCGGACTGCAGGCACGCTACGACGAGCAGCTGCGGGGGAAGCCCGGGCTGCAGGTCGCGGTCCTCGGCGACGAGGGTGAGGTGCTGAAGAAGCTCTACAGCACCGACCCGATCGACGGGAAGCCCCTGGCCGTCACGCTCGACGCGCGGCTGCAGAAGAGCGCCGAGAAGATCCTGAAACGGGTCGAGCCAGAGAGCGCGCTGGTCGCGATCCGGCCCAGCGACGGCGCCGTGCTGGTCGCCGCCAACGGCGCGGACAACAAGATGAACCTGGCGACCTACGGTCAGGCCGCTCCGGGGTCGACCTTCAAGGCGGCGACCACGCTGGCCATGCTGCGCAAGGGGCTCAACCCCAAGAGCCGGGTCAGCTGTCCTGCGAAGGCCACCGTCGACGGCAAGACGTTCAAGAACGACTCGTGGTACCCGAAGTCCGGCTTGGGGAAGATCACCCTCGCCCATGCGGTCGCCGAGTCCTGCAACACCGCGATGGTCGGCGCGGCGGACCAGATCGGCCACGCCGAGATCGCCTCGGCCGCTGCCTCGCTGGGCTTCGGGATCGACCGCGACGCCGGCTTCGCCTCCTACTTCGGCCAGATCCCCGAGCCCGCAGGCGAGACCGAGCATGCCGCCGACCTGATCGGCCAGGGCAAGGTGCTCGCCTCACCGCTGGTGATGGCCTCGGTGATCGGCTCGATCCAGGCCGGTCACACCGTGGTCCCGAACCTCGTCCAGGGCCAGGTCGCCAAGCCGTCGGGCGTGGAGCCGCTCGCCGCGGCGGAGGTCGGCCAGCTGCGTACGATCTTCCGAGGCGTGGTCACCGACGGCACCGGCAGGGGCTTGGCCGACGTGCCGGGCAAGCCGGTGATCGCCAAGACCGGCACTGCGGAGTTCGACCGTGACGGCAAGCGTCTGACCCACACCTGGATGATCGCCGCGCAGGGTGACCTGGCGGTGGCTGTCTACGTCGACGAGGGCGAGAACGGCGCGGCCACCTCGGGCCCGCTCGTGGAGGCGTTCCTGCGGATGGCCAACGAGCGCTAGGCCCGATCCGCGTGCTGCGGGCAAAATGAGATGTGGCCCGGCCGTGAGGCCGGGCCACATTCAATTCCCTCGGTGCCCCTCTACCGACGGGGGGAACAGTAGAGAGACTCGAGGGGCGAGCCTGGCGGCCTTTCGGCCGCGAGGCCCGGTCGAGGCTTGGAGTGCTCCCTCCCTACGTCGACGTGGATAGATAACCAGACTTGTTCCTGGCTGTCACGTCAATGCCCCTTTTCAACAGGATTGGTGACCGGGGTGTTGGCAACGTGTGGATCGGTCAGCTCGGCAGCTCGGCGGAGGGAGCCGCCGTGGAGTCATTCTCACCGTTGCCGGACGACGCCTTGCGGAGCATCGATCCGAGGTCGATGCCGGTCGTGGTCTTGAGCATGGCGAGGGTCTGGACGACGTTGTCGTTGACCTGCTTCGGGATGGCGCCGGCACCGTCGGTGGAGAGCACGGTGAGGTTGTCGATGGCGCTGATCGGCGCGGCGACCTCCTTGGCGACCCGCGGCAGGACCTCGATGAGCATCTGCAGCACGGCGGCGTCGTTGTAGGACTCGAACGCCGAGGCGCGCTTCTCCATCGCCTCCGCCTCGGCCTGTCCGATGGCCAGCGTGGCGGCAGCGCTCGCCTCGCCCTCGGCCCGGGTCGCCTCGGCGCCGGCCAGACGCAGCGACTTCTGCGCGTCACCGCGCTTGGCGCCCTCGATGGCCTCGGCCTCGGCCAGCGCGGCGCGGCGGGCCTTCTCCGCCTCACCGCTGAGCCTGGCCTGCTCGGCGTCGGCCTCGGCCGCGGCGATGGTGGACGCCTTGCGTGCCTCCGCGGCCGCGATCTCGGAGCTGCGGCGAGCCTCAGCCTCCTGCTCGACACGGTAGCGCTCGGCGTCGGCGGGCTTGCGGACCTGCGTCTCGAGCTGTCGCTCGGTCAGCGCCGCTTGGCGTACGGCGACCTTCTCCTGCTCGGTGAGGATGGCCTGGTCGCGGTCGGCCTGGGCAAGGGGCCCGGAGGCGGCTGCGGTGGCGGTGGCGGCGTCGGTCTCGGCCTTGATCTCGGCCTGCTTGAGGGCGAGCGCGCGCTGAGCGACCGCGATCTCCTCCTCGGCCTTGATCCGGGCCTGCTCGGAGGCACGCCGGGCCTCCGCCTCGGCGATCGAGGCGGTCTGGGTGATGCGTGCCGCCTCGGGGCGGCCGAGGTTGGCGAGGTAGGAGCCGTCGTCGGTGACGTCCTGGATCTGGAAGGTGTCCAGGATCAGGCCCTGGCCGGTGAGCGACGACTCGGACTCGTCGGCGACCCGCTGGGCGAAAGCGGCCCGGTCACGGATGATCTGCTCGACGGTGAGGCCGCCGACGATCGAGCGCAGCGCGCCGGCGAGCACCTCCTGGGTGAACGGCTCGATCTCCTCCTGCTGGGAGAGGAACCGCTGGGCGGACAGCCGGATCTGGTCGGCGTTGCCGCCCACCTTCACGATCGCGACACCGTCGAGGTTGAGCTTGATGCCCTGCCCGGAGACCGCGCCGCGGATCTGGACCGAGATCCGCCGCGAGGAGAGGTCCATGGTCGCCAGCTTCTGGACGAACGGCACCACGAAGACGCCGCCGCCGAGCACGACCTTCTGGCCCGACAGGTCGGTGGTGAGCTGGCCGGTCTCGGGGTTGAGGACCGCCTTGCCCTTGCGGCCGGTGACGATGAAGGCGTGGTTGGGACCGGCGACCTTGTAGCGGCTGGTGACCAGCAGCAGGAGCAGGATGACGAGTACGACAAGGCCGGCGATCGGCACCAGCAGTTCCATGAGGATTCCTTCAGTCAGGAGGTGATCTCGCGCCACGTCGGCGCGACGGTGACTGCCGTCGGTGAGAGGACGCCGGTCACGTGCACGGCGGTGCCGGGGGCGATCGGCTCGTCGGTGTCCGGTGCCTTCGCGTTGTAGGTCACGGTGTGGCCTCCGAGCGTCACCCGGATCACGCCGAAGCCGCCGGCCGGGATCGTCGTGATCACCGCGGCGTCCCGCCCGACTGCGTCATCGCCACTCGGAGCAGCATCGGTGTGCTCCTCCTTCAGCAAGCGCGTCAGCCAGAGAGCGAACCAGGCGAAGATCAGGCCGGCGCCGGCCCCGATACCGATGGCGGGCAAGGTGCCGAGAGGTCCGGCGGCGATCGCGCCGCCGAAACCGAAGGCCGACACGAAACCACCGATCGCGGCCGTCGAGAACCAGTCGCTCTCCAGCCAGTCCAGCAGGCCGCCGAGGAAGCCGTCGAGCAGGTCGCCGATCACCAGCGACACGAGCAGGAGGGCCAGCCCGACGGCTCCGATGATCAGGAACGTCGTCACACAGTCCTCCACACTCAACAGCAGTCAAGGTGGACCCTATCCGCCCAGACAGCGGGTTGTCCGCGCTTTCATGCCTCCTGTTCGAAGCACCAGAGAAGAAGCTCGGTCGGTACGCCGGCGCTGACCGTGAATTCCGGCGGCAGGTCCTCGCCGGCGGTCACCTCGAAGGCGTCGCCCGCGGCGAGCGGCTCGGCCATGCCGCTGCGCAGGAGGGCGCCGGAGGCGATGTGGAGGTGGCGGAGCCGGGCCTCGGGAAGAGTGATCTCGGACGGTCCGGAGGTGCCGATGCGGGCGACGTACAGCGTCCCGGCGGGCAGTGACACAGCCTCGGTCCACGCACCCTCGCGCGCGGCGACGTCGTGGACGGCGTACCCCGGTGCGCCGGGGCTGCCGGCGATCCAGACCTGGATGAACCGGGTGCTGGAGGCGGTGGCGAACTCCGAGTGGTCGACGCCGTCACCGGTGGTGAAGACACCCACCTGGCCGGGGGAGACCGTGCCGGTGGCCCCGGACGAGTCGGTGTGGGTCACCTCGCCGGACAACGGCCAGGTGACGATCGAGACTCCGGCATGGTGGTGGGTGTCGAACCCCTCACCGTCGCGCAGCAGGTGCTCGTCGTAGGTCACGATCGGTCCGAAACCGATGCGGTCGGGGTCGTAGTGGGGGCCGAACGAGTAGGTGTGCCAGGTTATTTTTCCTGGTCTGAGGCCGGGCGGCCGCTCTGTGAATCGGGCGTTTCCTCGGCGGATCTGGGCAGTCACAGTCATGATTGTGCCGTGGCGTTTCCCAAGTTTCCGACTGGCTTCCTGTTCGGCACTGCAGACGCCACCCGGCCGGGGGGCGAGCAGGATGTTGCGCTGCTTCAACGACTCGGTGCGCCGGGATACCGATTCACGGTCTCCTGGCGTGAGTTCCAGCCGGGTGGCCGCGGTGCCGTCGATCAGGACGCCCGCGCTCGTTACGACCGCCTGGTCGACGAGCTGCTCGAGGCCGGTCTTCGCCCGTCGGTCACGCTCTACGCCGGCGAGCTCCCCGAGCCGCTGGTCGCCGACGGTGGCTGGCTCAACCGCGCCACGGTCGACGCCTTCGGTGAGTACGTCCAGACGGTCGTGGACCTGATCGGCGACCGGGTCCCGGAGTGGGTGCCGGTCCAGGACCCCAACGTGGCCGGCTATCTCGGCTACGGGCTCGGCACCATCGCACCGGGTCGTCGCGCCGGCTGGGGACTCGTCGCGGCGATGCACCATCTGCTGCTCGCCCACGGCCGCGGCGTCCAGGTGCTGCGCGCAGCCGGGGTCGAGTCGGTCGGGTGCGCCAACCATCACGAGCCGATCTGGCCGCTCTCCGAGGACCCTGCCGACGTCGGTGCGGCCAAGCTCGTCGACCTGGCCTGGAACGCGGTGCCCCTCGAGGCGATGCTGATGGGCCGCTATCCACGCGACCTCGCCGGCCTCGCCGACGAGGTGGTGATGCCGGGCGACATGGCCGCGATCCGCTCCCCGCTGGACTTCTACGGGGTCAACTTCTTCGCCCCGCAGCGCATCGGCGCCTCAGCCGAGGGCGACGAGATCCCGTTCCGGATGGTGCCGCTCGTCGGCCACCCGGCGACCGACACCGGCTGGGGCGTGGTGCCGACCGCCCTGCGCGAGTGGCTGATCATCACCCGCTCGCGTTATCGCGCGGCGATGCCGCCGATCGTGGTGACCGAGTGCGGTGCTGCGTACGACGCTCCGCTGGTCGACGGCGAGGTCGACGACCAGGCCCGGATCGACTACCTCGAGGCACACCTGGAAGCGGTCTCGGCCGCGATCGAGCGCGGTGTCGACGTGCGTGGCTTCTATGCCTACACCCTGCTCGACGGAGACGGCTGGGAGGCGCCGTTCACCGGAAAGGACTGGGAGGACGGCGTGGGTGGGAAGTACGGCCTGGTGCACGTCGACGCCGCCGGGGTGCGCACGCCGAAGCGATCCTTCGCCTGGTACGCCGCACTGGTCGCCGCTCACGCCGAGGGCGCCCCTACGGGATGACTCGGCGGGCTAGAAGGCGAGCTTCGCGCCGATCGCCTTGATCGCGTCCAGGTCACCCGGATGCGGCACCCAAG
This sequence comes from Nocardioides sp. NPDC006273, assembly GCF_040613495.1. Classification (NCBI taxonomy): domain Bacteria; kingdom Bacillati; phylum Actinomycetota; class Actinomycetes; order Propionibacteriales; family Nocardioidaceae; genus Nocardioides; species Nocardioides sp. NPDC006273. The sequence continues at coordinate 10,974 of NZ_JBEXSD010000050.1, forward strand.
GCAGCGTGAGCGAGTCCTTGGACTTGTCGGTGTAGCGCGGGATCACGTGGAAGTGCAGGTGGAACACCGTCTGCCATGCGGTCGAACCGCAGTTGTTGAGTACGTTGACCCCGTCCGCCTGCAGCACGTCGACGGCCCGCTTCGCGACCGCCTGGGCGGCCTTCGCGGTCGCGGCGTAGACCGCGGGGTCGGACTCCAGGACATCCTTCGTGTGCGTCTTCGGCACCACCACCGTGTGTCCCTCGGCCGCCGGGGCGATGTCCATGAAGGCGTACGTCTCGTCGTCCTCGTAGACCTTCGTCGAGGGGATGTTGCCGGCGACGATCTTGCAGAAGAGGCAGTTTTCGTTGGGCGAGTCGCTCATGTGCCGAGGCTATCGGGTCACAAGGCGGCAGCGATCTCGGTTCCCTGCTGGATCGCGCGCTTGGCGTCCAGCTCGGCGGCGACGTCGGCGCCGCCGATCAGGTGCCAGTGCTCGCGCTCGGTCCAGAGATCGCGCACGGACTCCTGGCCGGCGCAGAGGACCACGTGGTCGACCTCGAGCGTGTGCGGCTCGCCGTCGACGGCGTAGTGGAGGGTGACGGAGTCGTCGCCGGCCTCGATCTTGTCGTAGGTCGCACCTCGGACCTGCTTGACGCCGTCCTGCTTCAGGTGGGCGCGGTGGGCCCAGCCCGAGGTCTTGCCGAGACCGATCCCGATCGGGGTGGCCTTGCGCTGCAGCAGCGTCACCTGGCGGGCCGGGGCCTCCAGGACCGGCCTGGTCAGGCCACCGCGGAAGGTCGCCGGGTCTCCGACGCCCCAGCGCGCCTTCCACTTCTCGAGGGACTCGGACCGGTGGGTCAGCCAGACGGAGACATCGACGCCGATGCCGCCGGCGCCGATGACCGCGACGCGGTCGCCCGGGACGACCCGGCCGGCGAGCACGTCCGCGTAGGTCACGACCCGGTCGTCCTCGGAGCCGGCGATCTGCGGGACCCGCGGCGTGACGCCGGTGGAGATGATGACGTGGTCGAAGGGCTCCAGGTCAGCGGTGGTGGCCTCGGTGTCGAGACGCACCTCGACCCCCAGCACCTCCAGGCGCCGGGTGAAGTAGCGCAGGGTGTCCTTGAAGTCCTCCTTGCCCGGCACCTCCATGGCGAGCCGGAACTGGCCTCCGAGCTGCGAGGACTTCTCGAACAGGGTCACCGAGAGACCACGCTCGGCGGCCGAGGTGGCGGCGGCGAGGCCGGCCGGGCCGGCGCCGACGACGGCCACGGTCTGCTTGAGCTTGGTCGGGCGCAGCACCAGCGTGGTCTCGCGCGCGGCGCGCGGGTTGACCAGGCAGGAGGCGGCCTTGTTGGAGAAGGCGTGGTCCAGGCAGGCCTGGTTGCAGGCGATGCAGGTGTTGATCTCGTCGGTGCGGCCCTCGGCGGTCTTCTTGGCGAACTCAGGGTCGGCGAGCAGCGGGCGGGCCATCGAGACCAGGTCGGCCTTGCCCGCGGCGATCGCCGACTCGGCGAGCTCGGGGGTGTTGATCCGGTTGGAGGCGCAGACCGGCACGCTGACCTCGGCCTTGAGGCGGGCGGTCATGTCCAGCCAAGCGCCGCGCGGGACCTGGGTGATGATGGTGGGCACGCGAGCCTCGTGCCAGCCGATGCCCGTGTTGAAGACCGACACCCCGGCGTCCTGGAGCGCGTAGGCGAGCTCGATCGTCTCCTCCCAGGTCTGCCCGTCCTCGACCAGGTCGAGGATCGAGAGCCGGAAGATGATCGGGAAGTCGTCACCGACCAGCTCGCGCGAGCGGCGCACGATCTCCACCGGGAACCGCATCCGGTTGGTCGTGGTGCCGCCCCAGCGGTCCTCGCGCTGGTTGGTCCGCTCTGCGAGGAACTGGTTGATCAGGTAGCCCTCGGAGCCCATGATCTCGACCGCGTCGTAGCCCGCCCGCTTCGCCAGCGCCACGCTCTTGGCGAAGTCGCTCACGGTCGCGTCGACGGCCTTGTCGGAGAGTGCCGCAGGCTTGAACGGGTTGATCGGTGCCTGGATGGCCGAGGCGCTGACCGAGAACGGCGTGTAGGCGTAGCGGCCCGCGTGCAGCACCTGCATCGCGATCGCGCCACCCTCCTCGTGCACCGCTGCGGTGACCCGGCGGTGCTGGGCGGCGTGCAGCCGGGAGCTCATCTCGCTGGCGAAGGGCTTCAGCCAGCCGCGCTTGTTGGGGGCGTAGCCGCCGGTGATGAGCAACCCGGTGCCGCCGCGTGCGCGCTCGGCGAAGTAGGCTGCCAGCTTGGGAATGTCCCATGCGTGGTCCTCGAGACCGGTGTGCATGGATCCCATCACCACCCGGTTGCGCAGGGTGAGAGACCCGATCGTCAGCGGAGAGAGCAGGGATTCGTACGCCATGGACGTATGCTACTCATGAGTAATAAGAAGCGGCCACCGGCCGTCCCATTTACGCTTCGGCACATGCGTACTCGCCTCACCGCCCTTCTCGTCGTTCCGATCGCCCTCGCTGCCACGTTGTCCGCGTGCGGGAGCGAGAGCGACACCAACGCCGAAGGCGGCGCCCCCGCCTCCTGCAAGGCCGCGGATCTGCCGCTGAAGCAGGACGGCAAGCTGACCATCGGCACCGACTCTCCTGCGTACGAGCCGTGGTTCTCCGAGAACGACCCCAGCAACGGCAAGGGCTTCGAGGCTGCGGTCGCCTACGCGGTCGCCGACCAGCTCGGGTTCGCGAAGGACGATGTCGTCTGGGTCAAGCAGGCGTTCAACACCTCCTACACGCCGGGTGCGAAGAAGTTCGACTTCGACATCAACCAGATCTCCATCACGCCGGAGCGAGCGAAGGTCGTCGACCTCTCGCAGGGCTACTACACCGCCTCGCAGGCGGTCGTGACGATGGAGGACGACGCGGCCAAGGCGGCGTCGCTGGCTGACCTCGAGGGTCTCAAGCTCGGTGCGCAGACGGCGACCACCTCGCTCACTGCGATCCGCGAGGACGTGCGGCCGAGCACGGATCCGCTGGTCTTCGACACCAGCGACCAGGCCAAGCAGGCGCTGCTCAACGGCCAGGTCGACGCGCTCGTCTTCGACCTGCCGACCGCGTTCTACATCACCGCGGCCGAGATCGAGGGCAGCACGATCACCGGGCAGTTCGAGAGCAGCTCGACGCCGGAGGAGTTCGGTCTGCTGACCGAGAAGGACAGCGGCTTGGCTCCGTGCCTCGACGAGGCGCTGACCGCGCTCGAGAAGGACGGGACCCTCGCGGCTCTCGAGAAGGAGTGGCTCTCTGACGTCGTCTCCGTTCCTGTCTTGAAGTGATGGGGTCGATTCGTTCGGCGGGTGAGTGGGTTCCGAGCGAGCGGGAGCTCGAGAGGCAGGCCGTACGCCGTCGGCTGAAGCTGCAGCAGATCGTCATCGCCACGGTGGTGACCGCGGTGGTGACGGTCGGGGTGGGGCTGCTGGTCGTCTCCTCGCCCGGGTGGGACCGGGTCCGGGACTACTTCCTGAGCTGGTCGCACGCGCGTGACTCGTTCGCGGCGATCGCCGAGGGATTCTGGATCAACATCCGGATCTTCCTGATCGCCGAGCCGTGCGTACTCATCCTCGGAGCCCTCGTCGCCATCACGCGCCAGACGACCTCCCCGTGGCTGGCGCCGCTGCGGTTCCTGGCCACCGGCTACACCGACCTGTTCCGCGGAGTGCCGTCGATCCTGGTCGTGGTCATCTGCGGCATCGGCATCCCGGCGCTGGGCCTGTCCGGGGTGACCAACTCGTTGTTCTGGCTGACCACGTTCGCGCTGGTGCTCTGCTACGGGGCTTATGTCGCCGAGGTCTTCCGTGCCGGCATCCTGTCCATCCATCCCACCCAGGTCGCCTCGGCCGAGGCGCTGGCGCTCACCCACACACAGACGATGCGCTTCGTGGTCCTCCCTCAGGCCGTACGTCGCGTCGTACCGCCGCTCATGAACGACCTCGTCTCGCTGCAGAAGGACACCGCCCTGATCTCGGCGGTCGGTGTCTTCGAGGCGCTGCGGACGGCCCAGGACTACCAGGGCTACAACTTCAACGGCACGCCGTTGCTGGTCGCGGCCGCGTACTTCCTCATCGTCGCGGTGCCGCTCACCCGGCTCACGGACTGGCTGATGAGGCGACAGATCGAGAAGGAGCAGGGCCGATGACCGAGCCGATGGTGTCCCCGCTGCTGGAGGCCAAGGGGCTGCGGAAGGCCTACCGGGGCCGGGTCGTGCTCGACGACCTGGACCTGTCCGTCGCGGAGCACGACGTGGTCTGCCTGATCGGTGCGTCGGGCTCGGGCAAGTCGACCCTGCTGCGCTGCCTGAACCTGCTCGAGACGATCGACGACGGGATCATCACCTTCGCCGGCCGGGAGATCTCCGACCCGCTCGTGGATCCGCGCTCGGTCCGCCGCGAGGTCGGGATGGTCTTCCAGGCCTACAACCTCTTCCCGCATCTGTCGGTGCTCGACAACTGCACGCTGGCGCAGGTGCGGGTGCACGGTGTGCGTCCGGACGAGGCGGCCGATCGTGCGCGGACGCTGCTGGCCCGCTTCGGCCTCGCCGACAAGGCCGACGCCCACCCGGATGCTCTCTCCGGAGGTCAGCAGCAGCGGGTCGCGCTGGTGCGGGCGATGTGCACGCGGCCGCGGTTGCTGCTCCTCGACGAGATCACCGCCGCCCTCGACCCCGAGCTCGTCGGCGAGGTGCTGGAGATCGTCCGAGCCGAGGCGGAGGCCGGCACTACCTTGGTGCTCGCCACCCACGAGATGTCGTTCGCCCGGGAGGTAGCCACCAAGGTCTGTTTCCTGGACGGTGGCCGGGTGCTGGAGCAGGGATCGCCGGAGCAGCTCTTCGGTGACCCGGTCGAGGATCGCACCCGCGCCTTCCTCGCCCGCGTTCGCTCCTGAATCCAGCCCCGTCGTCAGGACCACCCAAGTGGTTTCCACAGAGTCATCCACAGGATCTTGATTGCGGTCGCCTGGACCAGAAGCCGACTCCTAGCGTCAAGCAGAAGGAGCGGCTCGAGTACGAGATGTGGCTCCGATCCGCCCCGGTACTGCGCGACGTCGCGCAGGTCGGCCTGACCGAAACCGACGCCATCCTCAGGGCCAGGGACCACGCTGCCCCGCCTCATCCGGAGGCCGGACGAGACGGGGCAGCGTAGACGTCAGGCTCAGACAGCAGCCGGGGCCGGGAACGTCGGGTACTCGACACCCGAGATCGACTGCACGGTGCGGACGACCTGGCAGGAGTAGCCGAACTCGTTGTCGTACCAGACGTACAGGATCGCGGAGTCGCCGTCGACGATGGTCGCGTTGCCGTCGACGATCGAGGCGGCGCGGGAGCCGATGAAGTCGGAGGAGACCGCGTCACGGGCGGTGGTGAAGTCCACCTGGCGACGGAGTTCACCGGTGAGCGACGCCTCGCGGAGGAAGTCGACGACCTCTTCCTTGGAGGTCTCGCTCTTGAGCGAGAGCGACAGGATCGCGATCGAGACGTCCGGGGTGGGGACGCGGATCGAGTTGCCGGTGATCTTCGCCTTCAGGTCCGGGAGTGCCTTGGCGACCGCGGAGGCGGCACCGGTCTCGGTCAGGACCAGGTTGAGCGGTGCGGAGCGACCGCGACGGTCGGCCTTGTGGTAGTTGTCCAGCAGGTTCTGGTCGTTGGTGAACGAGTGCACCGTCTCCACGTGACCACGCACGATGCCGAAGCGGTCCTCCATCAGCTTCAGCGGCGGGACGATGGCGTTGGTCGTGCAGGAAGCGCACGAGATCACGGACTCGTCGCCGCTGAGGGTCTGGTGGTTGACGCCGTGGACGATGTTGGGGACGTCGCCCTTGCCCGGCGCGGTCAGCAGCACCTTCTTGATGCCCGGACGCAGGTGCTGGGAGAGGCCCTCGCGGTCACGCCACCTGCCGGTGTTGTCGATGAGGATGGCGTCCTTGATGCCGTACGCCGTGTAGTCGACCGTCGTGGGGTCGTTGGAGTAGATGAACTGGATCGGGTTGCCGTTGGCGATGATCACGCCGTTCTTCTCGTCCACCGTGATCGTGCCGGCGAACTGACCGTGGATCGAGTCGCGGCGCAGCAGCGAGGCGCGCTTGATGAGGTCGTCCTCGCCACCCTTGCGGACAACGACGGCCTTCAGGCGCAGGCCGTGACGCGAGCCGGCCTTCTCGACGAGCAGGCGGGCGACGAGGCGGCCGATGCGGCCGAAGCCGTAGAGCACGACGTCCTGGCCGCCGTTGCGCTCGAGCTTGTTCCCGCCCGTCGCGCCCGCCAGCTTCTCGGCGACGAACTCGTCGGCGGAGAGGCCGCGGTCGTCTTCGGCGTACTGGACGGCGAGCAGACCGAGATCGATCTTCGACGGCCCCAGGTCGAGCTTGGCGACCGCCTGGAGGAGCGGGAACGTCTCGGTGACGGAGAGCTCCTCGCCCTCGATCTGGCGCGCGAAACGGTGCGCCTTGAGGATCGAGATGTCGGACTTGCTCACCAGCGACCGGCTGTGGACCAGGATGGTGACATCCTTCTCGCGGTAGAGCTTGCCGATGATCGGGATCATCGTCTCCGCGAGCTCCTCGCGGTGCTGCCAGTCGTTGAAGGTCTCGTCGGTGTTGCTCACAGCTCAACTTTCGGTTGCTCGGGAAGGCTCGGCCCGATCGGGCGCGCGGCACACTCAGCCAGGCTCGATTATCGGGACTCCCAGAGCCGCGGCCACCTTGATCGATCCAACCTCTGGCTCGGTGTGATCCGGGTCTCCTGAGCGGCCCGAGATCAGCGGAGTGCGGGAAAGGTACGGGAATGCGGTGAGTGGCCTGCCCTCTACGGTCTCGACGAATACGAACCTAGACCTAAGGAATCGATGATGCGCATCAGCAGACCCAGGCTCCGTGCTTACGTGGCCACAGTCGGGCTTCTCCTTGCGGCGCTGCCGATCGGCCTGGCCGCCTCCCCGTCGCAAGCTGCCTCCACTGGCAGCTGCAACACGGCATCGACGAGAACTCTTGGCCTTTCGGCGTACCCCCACGACTACGGAAAGATCCCCCTCAACGGCGGCAGCTGGGACTGCTGGATGGGCAACGGGCATGGCACGACCGCCGGCCAGAAGAGCGCAGTCAAGGCCCTCCAGAGGAACATTCTGACGTGCTATTCGAGCACGACAGCTGCCCAGCGTATCCGGGACAGCGGAGGTGACGACGGGTTGTACCGCTCGGGCATGGTGAGCGCGATGAAGGCCTTTCAGCGGTACCAGCTCGGCTTCACGGGCAGCGACGTGGACGGTGTCTATGGTGTCAAGACCCGGAAGGCGATGCGGTGGGCTCACCACTCTTCGAGGGGCGTGATCCTCGTCTACCCGACCGGGTACCTCTGCACGAACCCCAACCGGTTCTGAGCACTGGATGGCCTCACGGCACGACGTATGTAGGCGTTCCCTGCCTCAAGACGCCGCGGGCGTCGTCGGCTCCTCGGCAGGTGGCTCGGTCGGCTCGGGCGTCGCGGTCTCGGTCGGCTCGGCGGACGGTGTCGGGCTGACCGGCTCGCTGGTCGGTTCGGTGGGGGCGGGAGCGCTCGGCTCCGGCGCCTCGGACGGCGCCGCGTCGTCGCTGGGCACGCTGTTGCTGGGGGCGATCTCGTCGTCGCTCCCGGCGCCCTCGTCCTCAGGCGCTTCGTCGACCTCGGGCCTCGTCCGGGTGTCCACGGATCCGCCCACCGGCGTTGTCGGTGCGCTGCTGCTCTGGCCGTCGGTCGGCTCGGCCGAAGGGGTCACCTCACCGACCTTCGGCGCGTCCTCCCGGCCGGGCAGGAGGACGGTGTTGGCGGCGACGGCCACGCCTGCCGAGACCAGGACCGCTGCCACGGCTGCCAGGACGGCGATCTTCCAGCGTCGCTTCGACGGCTGGGAAGGCTCAGCGAACGTGGGCGCCCGAGTGGGCAGGTCGGCGGTGTCGCCCGGGGACGACGGTGCGCGAGCGACCCCGGCAGCCGCAGGGAGTCGGTGGGGTGGCGTGCCGAGAAAGGTCTCCTCCGTCGAGGTGGCCGGGGCGGGCAGCAGAGTCCAGTCGCCGTTGGTGGCGAGGATGTCAGCCGCGGAGGGTCGGGAGGTCGGCGCCTCGGCCAGGCAGGCGGCGACCAACGGGCGCAGGTAGACCGGGCAGAGGCTCAGGTTGGGGGACTCACCCGTGAGGAGGTGTCCCATCGACCCGATCTCGCCGCTGAACGGCCAGCGTCCGGTGGCTGCGACGAACGCGACCAGTCCCAGCGCCCAGATGTCGACGGCGCTGGAGAAGGTGCCGGTCTGGACCTGCTCGGGCGCCTGGTATCCGTAGGTGCCGACGGCCTTGCCGGTCTGGGTCAGCGCGGTGCCGTCCACCGATCGGGCGATGCCCATGTCGATCACGCACGGGTCGGTGGCGCCGTAGAGGATGTTGCCCGGCTTGATGTCACGGTGGACCAGGCCGGTGGCGTGCACCGCGGCGAGAGCCTCGGCAACTCCGGCGACCAGCTGGCGCACGTCGATCTCCGGCAGTCGCTGGCCGGACCCGACCAGCTTGCTGAGCGGCGGGTCGGCGACGTACTCGCTCGCCATCCACGGCTGCTCGGCACCGGGGTCGGCGTCGAGGACTCGCGCGGTGAACCGGCTCTCCACCTTCTTGGCGGCCTGGATCTCTCGCTCGAACCGCGCGCGGAACCCCGGGTCGGAGGTGAGCTCGGGAAGGATCGCCTTCACCGCCGCCTGCATGCCCGCCGCGTCCTCGCCCAGATAGACGACGCCCATGCCACCGTGTCCGAGGCGGCCGGTGAGCGTGTACGGACCCATCTCGCGGGGGTCGTTCGCGGTGAGCGGGCTGACCGAGCTGGTCGGTCGGGACTGGGGGGATGGGGGAAATTCCCGAGACAACTTCTCTGCTCCTGTGCACCGGCGAGTGTGCCTCGGAGCGTATCGGACGCAGGCGCTGGGATCCGTGATGCCAGGCGGAGGGTTCTCGACTCTGTGAGACCCGATCCTGCGAGTATGGCCGGCATGACTGAGTCGACGGAGAAATCCACAGTGACACTGGGCCAGGGCACCGGTCCCCTCCGCGGGGTCAAGGTCGTCGAGCTGGCCGGGATCGGGCCGGGCCCCCACGCCTGCACGCTCCTCGCGGACATGGGCGCGGACGTGATCCGGGTCGATCGTCCAGGCGGCAACGTCCTCGGGGGCGGCGCCGGGGACCTGCTCACCCGAGGCCGTCCGAGCATCGCCCTGGACCTCAAGAACCCGGATGCCGTCGAGACCGTCCTGCGCCTGGTGGAGACGGCCGACGTGCTCATCGAAGGGCTGCGTCCCGGGGTCACCGACCGGCTGGGGCTGGGGCCGGAGACCTGTCTGGAGCGCAACCCGCGGCTGGTCTACGGCCGGATGACCGGCTGGGGCCAAGACGGGCCGCTGGCCCAGTCGGCCGGTCACGACCTCACCTACATCGCCACCACCGGCGTGCTCAACGGGCTCGGTCAGGACCGGGCTCGACCCCACTTCCCGCTCAACCTGCTCGGTGACTTCGGCGGTGGATCGACCTACCTGGTCATGGGCATCCTCGCCGCGCTCGTCGAGGCGAAGACCACCGGCGAGGGGCAGGTCGTGGACGCCGCGATCGTGGACGGCACCGCTCACCTCGCCACGATGATCTCCGGCATGCTCGCCTCCGGGTCCTGGCACGAGCAGCGGCAGAGCAACCTCCTCGACGGCGCGATGCCGTTCTACGCCCTCTACGACACCTCCGACGGGCGCCAGGTCGCGGTCGGTGCGCTCGAGGGCAAGTTCTTCGCCGAGATGGTGACCCGGCTCGGACTCGACGGAGTCTGCCCGGGGCAGTACGAGATGGAGCGCTACGACGAGATGCGCGACCTCTTCACCAAGACCTTCGCGTCGAAGACGATGGCCGAGTGGGCCGAGATCTTCGAGGGCACCGACGCCTGCGTCGCCCCCGTCCTCACTCCCTCCGAGGCCGCTTCGCACCCGCACCTGCAGGCCCGACAGACGTACGTGACCCACCACGGTGTCACCCAGCCGGCTCCCGCCCCGCGGTTCAGCCGCACCACCTCCACCCTGGGTGCGGGACCCGCCGCCAGCGCCGGCCAACACACCCGCGAGGCCCTCGCTGCCTGGGGCGTCGCCGACGTCGACGCGTTGATCGAGAAGGGCGCTGCGTTCCAGGACTGAGGATCAGGGCTGGCCGGACGAAGAAACGGCGCGGCGCACGACCCGAAGGTCATGCGCCGCGCCGATCTCAGTGACGCGGGCTTGCTCAGTCGTTGCGGACCAGAGCGGCAGCGCGGCGACGCAGGACCACGACCAGCGCGAGGCCGGCAGCGGCAGCGCCGGCGAGCATGGCCAGCAGCGGCCACATCGCGGGCACGGCGGATTCGCTCTCGCCGGCGAGGCCGGCGTCGATGTTGGTCGGGACCTCGGAGTCGGTGACCGGCGCCTCGGAGGACTCCTCGTCAGCGGGCTCCGTCTCGTTCGAGACCGGGGTGGACTCGGACGGCGTCTCGGAGGGCTCCTCCGACGGCGACTCGGACTCCGACGGGCTCGGGCTCGGAGTGGGGGTCGGAGTCGGAGTCGGGGTCTCCGACGCGGGAGGAACGGTCACGCAGCCCTTGAACCAGAAGACCTTGGTCTTGGTGTCGTTGCCGCGGCTGCCCGGGGTGTGGATGGTGACCTTCGCGTGGAAGCCCTGCTCCGGGTGGGCGAGGCCGGTGGCGGTCAGCGTGTAGGTCTCGCGACCGTCGAGACCGTCGTCGGTGCCGGCGCCGCTGGCGGGGTCACCGCCCACAGGGACAGAGGACTTGCCGTCGACGGTGAGCTCACCTTCGTCGGTCGGCGAGTGCAGCTCGAAGCTGATCTCGGAGACGATGTCGTCGCCCTCGTCGAAGCCGTACCACTCGATGTCCAGGGTGCAGCCGACGTGCGGCTGGTTCTCCGGGACCTCGTCGATGTCGCCGTGGTTGATGACCTTGACGGTGCCGTTGTTGCCGCTCGGGTCGCCCTTGTCGCCGCCGGTGGCGAACGCCGGGGTTGCGACCAGACCGGCCAGTGCTGCGCCTGCGAAGATCGCACCGGCGCGTTTGATGCTGAACACTCGAAAACCTTTCGAAGACCGTTGACCGCTAACTGCGGTCCGTGCGCAGCTTCAGCCATCGAAAGCGATGGGTGAATGACCCAAGAATCGCTGTGGAGGCTTGCCGCCCCCGCAGCTGCCGTCGGCAGCGTAGTGACCCGAGGCGACACCTACAAGATGGCGCGCCAAGGGTGTTGGGGAGATGTGGATCGACGGTGGAGCGACAGATTTGCTTGCAAAAGTTTGCGAGACAGGGTGTCGCAAACACGTACTCCCGGGTAACCTTGCCCACATGCATGTCGACGTACTGATCATCGGTGCCGGCGTCTCCGGCATCGGAGCGGCTGCGCAGCTCCGTGAGCGCCTCCCCGGCAGGACGCTCGCCATCCTGGAGCAGCGTGAGGCCAGTGGCGGCACCTGGGACCTTTTCCGCTACCCGGGCATCCGATCCGACTCCGACATGTTCACCTTCGCCTTCAGGTGGCGGCCCTGGGAGAGCGCGCAGGCCCTCGCCGACGGTCACCAGATCCGTGACTACCTGCGCCAGACGGCGAAGGACTACGGCGTCGACAAGCTGATCAGCTACGGCCACAGGGTCACCGGTGCCTCCTGGAGCAGCGCGGACAAGCAGTGGACGGTCTCCGTCGAGACCGCCGACGGCCCGGCCGAGATCACCGCTGGCTTCCTGTGGAACTGCTCGGGCTACTACGACTACGACAACGGCTATCAGCCGGAGTTCCCCGGTCTCGACGACTACGAGGGCGCCTTCGTGCACCCGCAGCACTGGCCCGAGGACCTCGACTATGCCGGCAAGAAGGTCGTCATCATCGGCTCCGGCGCGACCGCGGTCACCCTCCTGCCCAACCTGGCGGGGGAGGGCAGCGACCGGGCCGAGAAGGTGACGATGCTGCAGCGGACGCCGACGTACATCCTCTCCCGACCGGGCCAGGACGCGATCGCATCGCTGCTGAAGACGGCACCGTTCAGCCTGCTCGGCAAGCTGCCCTTCAAGCGCCTGCGCGAGAAGATCGGCCACGAGGCGGTCCGCTGGGAGAACATCGCGCTCACCGTCGGCACCTACCAGCTGGCCCGCCGGGCTCCCGGCGTGGTCAAGAAGGTCATCCGCGACCAGTGGATCAACGGGCTCACCAACCGCGGGGGCCGTCCCGGCATGAGCAAGACCGAGGCGATCGCCTACGTCGACAAGCACTTCAACCCGCCCTACGACCCCTGGGACCAGCGCATCTGCTTCGTCCCCGACGGCGACATGATGAAGTCGATCCGGGAGGGGTACGCCGCAGTGGTGACCGACCGGATCAAGACGTTCGTGCCGAAGGGCATCGAGCTCGAGTCGGGCGAGACGCTCGAGGCCGACATCGTCATCTCCGCGACCGGGCTCAACCTGCGACTCTTCGGCGGGCTCGACTACACCGTCGACGGCGAGCCGATCAACCTCCCCGACCAGATGGCCTACAAGGGCCTGATGATCACCGGGATTCCCAACTTCGCCTACACGATCGGCTACACCAACGCCTCCTGGACCCTGAAGGCCGACCTGGTCACCGACTACGTGATCCGGCTGCTCGACTTCATGGGTGAGAACGGCTACGACGTCGCCTCCGTCGCCCGGGATCCGAGCGTCGAGGAGCGGCCGTTCATGGACCTCGCCTCCGGCTACATCCAGCGCTCGCTGGACCTGATGCCGAAGGCGGGAGACCGGGCGCCGTGGGCCGCGAAGCAGAACTACCTCGTCGACATGAAGGCGCTCGGTTCGCCGGTCGCGGACGGCGTGATCCGGTTCGGCTGACACCCGTCTGAGCCTGCCTGACCTCTGCTCTCGTCGGGCTCGTGATTGCTGTGACAGGCGTTCCGCGCCCGCCGTGAAGTACGTGGGACTACGATGGCCCCACCATGGATGGCAGGGCAGTTCGCTGGAAGCGTCACAACGATGACCGACGCAAGCGCATCGTCGATGCCGCGATCGGTCTGATCGAGACCGAAGGCGTCAACGTGAGCCTGCAGGCGATCGGCCAGGCAGCCGGGCTCTCCCGGTCCGTGGTCTACCGTCACTTCGCCGACCGGCGTGAGCTCGACCTCGCCATCCAGGCCGACATCCTCGACGGGCTGTGGGCCAAGCTCTTCCCGGCGATGGAGCTGACCGGCTCGATCCGCCAGATCATCTCGCGCACCGTCGGGGCGTACGTCAACTGGGCGCTCGAGCACCCGCTCCTGCACCAGGTGGCCGACGTCGACACCGCACCGAACGGCACCGGCCCGCTGCAGCAGGGCCTCGACCGGATCGCGGAGCGGATCAAGGAGCTGATCCTGGCCGCGTTCGAGCTGGCCGGCGTGGAGGTCTCCGAGGTCGACAAGAAGGCCGTCGACCCGCTCATCTACGGCCTGATCGGGATGGTCTTCGGAGCCGTACGCCGCTGGGTGCACCTCGGCGAAGGAATCCCCGACGCCGAGCACCTGACCGCCGTCGTCACCGAGGCGGTGCTGGCCATGATCGACACCCGCACGGTGGCGTACGGACTCTCGATCGACCACGACCAGCCGCTCGAGGAGATCTTCGCCTGACCCCTGTTGCGGGCCGAGGTCAGTCGGGCAGCGTCAGATCCGGTGGTACCACGCGAGCCAGCGCGGAACGGCAGGCGATGATCCCCGCCGAGTCGGCGATGGCGGTGCGGGCGGCGGTGAAGACCGTACGCCGCGGCGAACCCGCCAGCTCGATGAGCCGCACCGCGGTCCGGTGGCGCACCCGCATCAGGTCAGAGAGCAGCGCGACGGCGTTGCCGGACTCCACCAGCGCGACGTGGGCCTCGACGTCGTCGGTCTCGTAGCGGACCTCGGGCTCGAAGCCGGCCCGGCGGCACTGCTCCTCGATCCAGTGCCGGGAGGCGGTGCCCGGCGGCTCCATCGCCCACGGGACGCATCCGGCCTCGGCGAGGGAGGTGATGTTGTCCCAGATCGCTCCGGAGCCGCGGGGCGGGAGGGCGAGTCGGAGCCGGTCGGTGGTGAGCGGCTGCCGGTCGAGACCGTCGAAGTGGGGTGCGCCGTGGTCGGGGTAGTGCTCGGCGACCACCAGATCGAGCTCGCGCAGGGCGAGGTCGTGGAGGGCCTGCTCGGGCGCGCGCTGGGACAGCATGACCCGCAGCCGGGGATGACGTCTGGTCAGGTCGGCGAGGGCCTGCGGCATGTAGGCGAGGGCCACGGACTGGAAGACGGCGACCCGCACCGTGCCGGCCGTCTCGTCGCCGAGTGAGGTGACCGCGGCCTCGGCCGCCTCGAGCCGGGCCAGGATCTCGGTCGTGTGCTCGACGAGCACCTGGGCCGCGGCGGTGAGCTGGACCCGTCTTCCCGCCTTGGTGAGGAGTGGGACGCCGACCTCCCGCTCGAGCTGGCCGAGCTGCTGGGAGACCGAGGACGGGCTCTGATGGAGAGCCTCGGCGACCTCGGCGAGGGTCCCGCGAGCGGCGAGCTCGGCGAGCAGTCGGAGGCGGCGGACGTCGAGCATTGGAAACCTTCAGGTTTGCTTATGGATAATCCCCAGGAAACATCGCTTTATCTTACGTGAGTCTCGTCGCATACTCGCTCCCATGACCACCAATGACGCGCTCATCGCCGAGGTCGACGTCCTCGTCCGCGGCTGGCTGACGAAGGCTTCGACCAAGCCGACCGCCGCTGCCGCGCAGCGCCTCGCCGACGTTCTCAAGGACCCCGCGGGGCTCGACTTCACCGTCGGCTTCGTCGACCGGGTGATCCGGCCCGAGGACGTACGCGTGGCGGCGGCCAGCCTTCGTGAGCTGGCCGGCGACGTACCCTCGTTCCTGCCGTGGCACCTGAAGCTGGGCGTGAAGCTCGGCGCGCTGATGTCGCTGGTCGCGCCCTGGTTCGTCATCCCGGTCGCGCGCCGTGCGCTGCGGCAGATGGTGGGTCACCTGCTGATCGACGCCTCCGAGGCGCGGCTCGGCAAGCAGATCGAGCGGATCCGGTCGCGTGGCGTGGACCTGAACATCAACCTCCTCGGTGAGGCCGTCCTCGGCCAGAAGGAGGCCGACCGGCGTCTGGCCGGGATCCGAAAGCTGCTGGCGCGCGACGACGTCGACTACGTCTCGGTGAAGGTCTCCTCGCCGGTCGCGCCGCACGCGGTCTGGGCCTACGACGAGGCGGTCGAGCACGTCGTCGAGCGACTGCTCCCGCTCTACACCTACGCGGCGAAGTCCTCGGCTGCCGGGACGAAGAAGTTCATCAACCTGGACATGGAGGAGTACCGCGACCTCGACATGACGATCGACGTCTTCACGCGGCTCCTCGACCGGCCCGAGCTGGCCGACCTGGAGGCGGGGATCGTCCTGCAGGCGTACCTGCCGGACGCGATGGCCGCGATGATCCGGCTGCAGGACTGGGCGGCTGCTCGCCGTGCGCGTGGGGGCGCAGCGATCAAGGTCCGTCTGGTCAAGGGCGCCAACCTGCCGATGGAGCACGTCGAGGCGTCGCTGCACGGCTGGCCGGTCGCGACCTGGACGACCAAGCAGGACTCCGACACCAACTACAAGCGGGTGCTGTCCTGGTCCCTGACGCCCGAGCGGATGGCCAACGTGCGTCTCGGCGTCGCCGGCCACAACCTGTTCGACGTGGCGTACGCATGGATTCTGTCTGGTCAGCGCGGTGCTCGTGACTCGGTCGAGTTCGAGATGCTGCTGGGGATGGCCGAGGGCCAGGCCGAGGCGGTCCAGGAGACCGTGGGCGGTCTGCTGCTCTACGTGCCGGTCGTGCACCCGAAGGACTTCGACGTCGCGATCGCGTATCTCGTGCGTCGCCTCGAGGAGGGCGCGAGCACCGAGAACTTCATGTCGGCCGTCTTCGACCTCAACTCCTCCGAGGCCCTCTATGCGCGAGAGAAGGAGCGGTTCGTACGCTCCCTGGAGGCTGTCGACGAGTCCGTGCCGGCGCCCAACCGGACCCAGGACCGGCGCCTGCCGATCACGGATGAGGTCCAGACCCAGTTCGACAACGCCCCCGACACCGACCCGCACCTGCCGGGCAACCGAGAGTGGGGCAAGGCGATCATCGCCCGGGTGGGCTCCTCGACGCTCGGTGCCCAGCTCGTTGCCGACCACACGGTGACATCGGTGGAGGCTGTCGAGTCGGTGCTCGAGGGTGCCGTCGGCGCCCAGGCCGACTGGGGCCGCAAGACCGGTGCCGAGCGCGCCGCCGTGCTGCGGGCCGCTGCCGTCGAGGTCGAGCGGCGTCGCGCCGAGTGGCTCGAGGTCGGCGCGTCGGAGTGTGGCAAGACGCTCGACCAGGGCGACCCCGAGGTCTCCGAGGCGATCGACTTCCTCAACTACTACGCGAGCCTGGCCGAGGAGCTCGACACGGTCGACGGCGCCCGCCAGGTGCCGGTCCGGCTCACGCTGGTCACCCCGCCGTGGAACTTCCCGCTCGCCATCCCGACCGGTGGGGTCGCGGCGGCGCTCGCAGCCGGTTCGGCCGTGGTGATCAAGCCGGCCCCGCAGGCGCAGCGCTGCGGCTCGGTGCTGGTGGAGACGCTCTGGGCCGCCGGGGTGCCGAAGGAGGTCCTGAGGCTGGTCCATGTGCCGGAGAACGAGGTCGGCCGCGCGCTGATCGCCTCGCCGCTGGTCGACCGGCTGGTGCTGACCGGCGCGTTCGACACCGCCGAGCTCTTCCGTTCGTTCCGTGCGGACCTGCCACTGCTGGCCGAGACCTCCGGCAAGAACTCGCTGGTGGTCACCCCGGACGCCGACCTCGACCTCGCGGTCAAGGACCTCGTCTACTCCGCCTTCGGCCACGCCGGGCAGAAGTGCTCGGCGGCGTCGCTGGGCATCCTGGTCGGCTCGGTCGCGACCTCGCGTCGCTTCCGCGACCAGCTCGTCGACGCGGTCACCTCGCTCAAGGTCGGCTACCCGACCGACTCGACGGTGCAGGTCGGCCCGGTCATCGAGCCCGCCTCCGGCAAGCTGCTCAAGGCGCTGACGACGCTTGCGCCGGGCGAGTCATGGCTCGTGAGGCCGCGCCAGCTCGATGACGCCGGCCGCCTCTGGTCGCCGGGCGTGAAGACCGGGGTGAAGCGTGGCTCCGAGTTCCACCTGACCGAGTACTTCGGTCCCGTCCTCGGGCTGATCTCGGCCGACTCGCTCGACGAGGCGCTCGAGATCCAGAACCAGGTCGACTACGGCCTCACTGCCGGCATCCACAGCCTCGACCGAGCAGAGATCGAGCACTGGCTCGACTCCGTCGAGGCCGGCAACGTCTACGTCAACCGCGGCATCACCGGCGCGATCGTGCGTCGCCAGCCGTTCGGTGGCTGGAAGAAGTCGGCCGTCGGTGCTGGGACGAAGGCCGGTGGGCCGAACTACCTGGTCGGACTCAGCGACTGGCTCCCGGCTCCGGCCACCGAGCTCGCGACGCCGTCCGCCGCCGTCCGGTCGCTCGTCGACTGGGCCGCCCGGCTGCAGATCGACGAGATCGAGATGCTCAAACGGGGCGCCGGGTCGGACGCGGTCGCCTGGGAGCGCGAGTTCGGTGCCGCCCGGGACGTGTCGCGCCTGACCGCCGAGGTCAACGTGCTGCGCTACTCGCCGGTGCCGGTCACCATCCGGTACGAAGGTGGGCCGGTCGCTCACCTGCTGCGTGTGCTCGCCGCCGGTGTCGCGGCCGAGGCGCCGGTGACGGTCTCCGTCGCCGCTGACCTGGACGATGACACCGTCTCGCTGGTGCGGGCGACCAGTGCGACCTATGTCGTCGAGGACGCTGCAGCGTGGAGCGCCACGCTGACCGGGACCGCTGCGCCCGGCCGCGTACGCCTCCTGGGTGGGTCGCGCGAGGCCTTCGCCGAAGCGAGCCAGGCCCGGGTCGACATCGCCCTCTACGCTCAGCCCGTCGTCGAGGCCGGCCGCGTCGAGCTGCTCACCTTCCTGCACGAGCAGGCCGTCTCGGTCACCGCGCACCGCTTCGGCTCGCCGACGCCGCTGGTGGAGAACCTCTTCTGACCCGCCTACGCCGAGTCGGCTCGTTCTGACACAAATCGGCGCCGAGTCGGCTCGTTACAACGAGCCGACTCGGCGCCGGTTCACGTCAGAACGAGCCGACTCGGTCGGAAGTGGCGTCCGATCGCGGTCAGTTCATCGAGCGCCTGCGCGTTCTCCTACAGTGGGGCGATGATCTCGATCGCGCGAACTGTCGCACGCCTCCTGCTGGGCATGGCGATGATCGGCGCCGGGGTGGCGCACCTGACCGCCCAGCTACAAGAGTTTCGGGCGCAGGTGCCCGACTGGTTCCCGATCGACGAGGACCTGACGGTGCTCGGCTCTGGCGTCATCGAGATCGGGCTCGGGCTGGCCTTCATCGTGCTGCCGAGCAAACGACGGCTCATCGGAGCGCTGCTTGCCGCGTTCTTCGTGGCGATCTTCCCCGGCAACATCGCGCAGTATGTCGAAGGCGTCGACGCGTTCGGTCTCGACACAGACGGCAAGCGGTTGATCCGGCTGTTCTTCCAACCCGTGCTCATCGTCTGGGCGTTGTTCGGCGGCGGTTGGCTCAGGCGTCCTCGAGACGACTGATTCACGCCCTCTGACATTACGGCCGAGTCGGCAGGCCTGCTTGTCAGTGTGCTGCTGAGCTCGCCCCTGCCCACGTACGCAGGTAGGACTCGGAGCCGCGGACGATGTCGTCGATCACGTCCTGGCCGCCGGTGAGGCGGAGATCCTCGAGGTAGTCGGGGATCATCCCGTAGTGGGCGACACCGTCGGTGTTGTAGTCCCAGATCCGTTTGCCGGTGACCTGCCGGTCGACGACGGAGCCTCCGTCGAAGCTGCGGAAGGGATAGCTGACCTGCGTCTTCGCGGGCCCGGGCGTGCCGCCGAAGCCGTTCATGTCGAAGCCGAACCCGATGCCTGCGTCGTAGCGGTCACGGACGGGGGCGGTGCGGACGTACTCCGCCAGGAACTGGTCCGTGCTGTGGCCGTAGATCGTCGAGAACCCGCCGAGGGCGTAGAGCCGGTCGAGGTAGCGCTCGTCCATCCAGGAGTGGCTGGCGAGCACGCCGGGGTAGTCGACCTCCTCGAGGATGTCAAAGGCCCGGCCGGCCGCTTTGGCGCTCATGTGGTCGACCTCGACCATCATGCCGCGCTTGATCAGGCCCCGCAGGGCGTACTCGCCCAGCGCGGAGAGACCGTGGGGGTTGCAGACCGTCCCCTCGGGATAGATCGGCGGCTGCGGCAGCCATTCCAGCCCGGGAGGCCTGGCGATCAGGCGCGGGTTGTTGTCGTGCGGCTGGCCGGGGTCGCAGGCCTTCGGCGTCCAGAACGTGCCGGTGGTGAGGAACTGCCCGGCGTTGATCAGCAGCCCGGTGGTGCCTTCGTCGTAGCGGACCCCGCAGAGCGCGTTGTCGAACTTGTGGCACAGGAACATCGACGAGACTCCGAGCGACTTCAGCTCGTCGAGCCCCTTGTCTATGTTG
This sequence comes from Nocardioides sp. NPDC006273, assembly GCF_040613495.1. Lineage (NCBI taxonomy): Bacteria > Bacillati > Actinomycetota > Actinomycetes > Propionibacteriales > Nocardioidaceae > Nocardioides > Nocardioides sp. NPDC006273. The sequence continues at coordinate 30,554 of NZ_JBEXSD010000050.1, forward strand.
GCGCGCGTGCACGAGGGCAGCCGCAGCTTCTGGGAGCAGCCGAACGGCTCCGAGGTCTCCACACCGAGCACCACGGCGAGCTTGCCGTCCTCGATCACCTCACGCGCCTGGGCGGCGTCGGTGACGATCCGATACCACCCGAGCCCCTCGCCGCCGTACTGCGCGTCGATGAACGCCTGGGTGTCGTACGCATCCTGAGCTTGTCGCCGCACCGCGGTCATCTCGTCGCACGACTGGTGGGTGCCGGGGTTGATCGCGCACAGCGCCTTGTTGCTGGTCAGCTGCACCACCAGGATCCGCTGTCCCGCGCGCCAGGCACGCTCGACCCAGCGGTAGTACATCTGCTGGTGGGTCAGCGAGTCGTACGCCGGCCAGTCCTTGAACGAGGGCCAGCCGGTGGTGTCGTGGAACCCGAGCGGGCTCCCCGAGCGGGTCAGGTTCTCCAGCAGTGCGGTCTCGCCGGCGACCCCGTGAGAGGGGCAGTCCTTCAGCGCGTCGGCGATCCCTGCCTCGGAGAAGGCCTTCCCGCAGACCGCCGCGCCACCGATCCCGTCCTGCATGAACATGTGGCTGTGGGCGTCGATCAGCCCTTGCACCGTGCCGTCCGGAGCTGTGCCGGTGAACGGCTCCCCGGTCACGTTGATCTCGGACTCGGGGGACGGAAGCCGGCGCTCCACCTCATCACCCGAGGCCGGTGGCCCCACCATCGCGACGGTCACCGCGAGGGCGATCACAGCGAGCAGGGACGTACGTCGGATGCGCATGTGGCCTCCCGATGACCAGCGGCGTCACACTGAGGTGGGTATCGAAACCTAGCAGTGCGCGAGGCTTCTTCGGAGCGGAATCCGGGAAATTTTCAGAACGCGTTCTAGTGTCCTGTGCCTCGGCTGCGCGCGATGGGGCTCGACTCGCGGAGGCCGCGACCGATGAGCCAGGCGCCCAGGATCAGGCTCTGCAGTGCAAGCGGTGCGTTCAGGAGAAGGTAGGGCGCTGCGACGATCTCGACAGCCCGGGACAGCACCAAGAGGCTGGCGAAGATGGCGAGCCCGGCCCCGCAGAGCCCCCACAGCGACAGCCATCGTGGCACCAGCCGCCAGCGGTGGAGGAGCGTGAAGAGCAGCAGGTCTCCCAAGCCCAAGGCCACGATGACCGCGACGTGGTTGACCAGGTCGCGTGCCTTCCGCAGCGTCTCGGCGAGGATCTCGTAGGTGGCGGCATCCGGCGCGGCGGTGCCGTGCCCCTGTGCCAGGTCCAGCAACAGCGGCAGCATCGCGGCGGCGAGGAGGTGGAAGCCGCAGGCCATCAGCCGGAAACCGAGGAACCCGGCCGCCAGGCCCGCGCTGACGCGGCGGAGGCTGGGGTAGAGCGCCAGGGCGAAGCCTGCGTACGCGGGGATCATGAGGACCTGGAACAGCGCTCCGGAGACGACCTCGGCTGATCGTGCGGGCAGTGCCCCGAAGTAGTCGTCCTGCTCCAGCACCGGGACGACGCTCAACAGCCCGGCCACCATCCCGGCGAACACCAGCACTCCGGCTGTCGTGGTGAGGCGTCTGGACGGGTGGATGGCTGAGCGTATGGAGTGCCGGATCGTTGTCGGCGGCTGCTGGTCAGCGGTGGTCATCTCGTTTTCCTTTACGGCCGTAAACTAAGGGTGCGTGCTACCTTACGCCTGTAAGAATCGATGTCCAGCCCGAAGTGAGAAGACGTGCCGACCGACCGGACTCGCCGCCAGCCGCTATCGCCCGAGCGCGTGGTCGCCGCCGCCGTGTCGGTGGCAGACCGAGGCGGGGTCGCCGAGGTCAGCATGCGCAAGGTCGCCGAGGTGCTCGGGGTCGAGGCGATGGCGCTCTACCACCACGTTCCCAACAAGGACGCGATCCTGAACAGGATCGTCGACGCCGTGTTCGCCGAGATCGACGCCCCGGATCCGGCCCAACCCTGGAGGCAGGCCCTGGCGGAGTGCAGCCGGTCGGCTCGGCAGGCCATCGCGCGTCACAGCTGGGTGCTCGGGCTGGTCGAGTCGCGAGAGCATGTCGGGCCGGCCAGGCTGCGACACATCGACGCAGTCCTGGGAGTGCTGCTCGAGGCGGGCTTCTCGGCCATCGAGGCGGTCCAGGCCACCGCGTTGCTGGACGGTTACGTGTACGGCTTCGTCCTGCAGGAGCAGCAGCAGCGTATCGACGTGCCTGCCGACACCGAGCTGGCCGCCAGCGCCCTGCTCGCCGATCCCTCCTCGGACGACCTGCCACATCTGCGCGTCGTGGCGCAGGCGGTCGCCGCGGGCCCGGCGCCGTCTCACGACGACACGTTCGACCACGGCCTGCAGATCATCCTGGGCGGGCTTGTTCCGGGCGGCGCCTGATTCGAGCACCGGGATGCTTTGAGAGACTGCGGCCATGACCATCGCGATCATCGGTGCAGGCAACATGGGCGGGGCTGTCCTCGCCGGACTCCTCGAGGCCGGGCATGCCCCGGAGAGCGTCATCGTCGTGGAAGCTCGCGAGGAGCAGGCGGCCGCGCTCCGCGAGAAGCACGGCGTCCGTACGCTGCCTGCCGCCGAGGCCGCGGCCGAGGCCGACGTGGTGGTGCTCGGCGTGAAGCCCTACGGCGTCGTACCGGTGCTGGAGTCGATCGCCTCCGCGCTGCGGCCGGGGACCACGGTGGTCTCGCTGGCCGCCGGCGTGCCGACCTCGGCGATGGAGCCGGCTGTCCCGGACGGTGTCTCGGTCGTGCGGGTCATGCCCAACACGCCGGCCCTGGTCGGGGAGGGCATGTCCGCTGTCGCTGGCGGCGTCAAGGCGACGTCGGAAGCTGTCGCGACCGCAGCCGACCTGATGGGTGCGGTCGGCAAGGTGGTCACCGTGCCCGAGTCACAGATCGACGCCGTCACCGCGATCAGCGGCTCCGGCCCGGCGTACGTCTTCATGGTCGCCGAGGCTTGGATCGAGGCCGGCGTCCACCTGGGGCTGACCCGGGACGATGCGACCACCCTCGTCATCCAGACGCTGGCCGGATCCGCGGAGCTGCTCAAGAGCGGCACCCACCCGGCGATCCTCCGCGAGCAGGTCACCTCGCCCGGCGGCACGACCGCGGCCGCCCTGGGCGCGTTGGAGCAGAACGGCCTGCGGGCGGCGTTCCTCGACGCCACCCGCGCCGCCTTCGTGCGCAGCCAAGAACTCTCCTAGCCCTTCCCCGCCGCCGGTCGAGCCGTGAGGCCGCCTGCGGCCGAGCGTGTCGAGACCAACACAGTCCCATCGGCGCTCGAGACGACCGTGTTGGTCTCGAGCGCCTCCGCCTAGCGGCTCCGGCGGCTCGACCAGCGGTGGCGAGGTTACAGGCCGAGGTGGCGGCTGATGATCAGCTTCTGGACCTCGGTGGTGCCGCCGTAGATGGTCTGGATGCGGCTGTCGATGAACGCCTTGGCGATCGGGTATTCCATCATGTAGCCGTAGCCGCCGTGGATCTGGACGCCCTGGTCGACGAACTTCTTCTGCAGCTCGGTGGTCCACCACTTCGCCATGCTGGCCAGGACGGTGTCGGCGGTGCCGGCGTTGAGCTGGGTGATGGCGTCGTTGAGGAACAGGCGGGCGAGGTAGGCCTCGGTGGCCATCTCGGCGAGCGTGAACGCGGTGTTCTGGAAGCGGCCGATCGGGCGGCCGAACGCCTCGCGGGTGCGGGCGTAGTCGAGGGAGAGCTCGAGGACCTGCTCGACCGCGGCGACCGCGATCGAGGCGACCGAGATCCGCTCCTGCGGCAGCAGGGTCATCAGCGAGACGAAGCCGGAGCCCTCCTCGCCGAGCAGGTTCTCCTTCGGCACGACCACGTCGGTGAAGGAGAGCTCGGCGGTGTCCTGCGCCTTCATGCCGACCTTGTCGAGGTTGCGGCCGCGCTCGAAGCCCTCCATGCCGCGCTCGACCACCAGCAGCGAGATGCCGTGGGCGCCGGCGTCGGGGTTGGTCTTGGCGACCACGATGACCAGGTCGGCGTTGATCCCGTTGGAGATGAACGTCTTCGAGCCGTTGAGGAGGTAGTGGTCGCCCTTGTCGACCGCGGTGGTGCGTACGCCCTGGAGGTCCGAGCCCGCGCCCGGCTCGGTCATCGCGATGGCGGTGATGATGTCGCCGGAGACGCAGCCAGGCAGCCACCGGGCCTTCTGCTCCGCGGTGCCGAGGTGCGAGATGTAGGGGACGATGATGTCGGTGTGGACGAAGAAGCCCGGTCCGCTGGCGCCGATCTTCGCCATCTCCTCGTGGAGGACGGCGTTGAATCGGAAGTCCTTGATCCCCGGGCCGCCGAATTCCTCTTCGACGTCGAAGCAGAGCAGACCGGTGTCGCCGGCCTTCTTCCACAGCTCGCGCGGGACGATGCCGGCCTTCTCCCACTCGTCGTGGAAGGGCGCGACCTCCTTCTCGAAGAAGGCCTTGGCGGTAGCGCGGAAGTCCTCGTGCTCGGCTTCGTAGATGGTGGGCTTCTCGGGCATGACACTCCTTCGTAGACAGTCGGGCTCATCGGGCCGCACGGTTGTGACGCGGGCCACCGACGGAGCAACTGTGACAGTAACACTGGCGAAGTCGCAACAGTTTGGTCTACGGTCCCTGACTATGACGGAGACGACCGAGGAACTGCTGACGATCGATGAGCTGTCGACCGCCACGGGGTTGTCGGTGCGCACCACGCGCTATTACGCGAGTCTCGGCCTGATCCCGCCGCCTATCCGTCGTGGCCGGGTCGCCTACTACGGCCCCGAGCATCGGGCTCGCCTGGACCTGGTCACCGCGCTCCAGGAGCACGGGTTCACGCTGCAGGCCATCGAGCGCTATCTCGGTCGGCTCCCCGCCGACATCACGCGCGAGGACCTTGCGATGCAGCGCGCGATGATCACCTCGTGGGCCACCGAGCCGACCGAGGACATCCAGGCCCGGATCGGGCGTGAGCTGATCGCTCTGGGGCTGCCCCGCGACGCGCTGGCGGCGGCGTACGCAGCGACCTCACGCCTCATGGCGGACCTCGCGGACGAGCTCAACACGATCCTGCGCGATCAGGTCGTGGATCCGTTCAAGCGGACACATCACACCGCGGAGGAGGCGGCGCATCTCGAAGAGGTGCTCCCGCGGCTTCGTCAGCTGACCACCGAGGCGATCGTGGTGAGCTTTCAAGACGCTGTGAACCGGACGATCTCCCGCAATCTCTCGTGAACGTTTCTGTCCAACCCTGTTGACTGTGACAGTTTTAGTGTCACAATCGGCGCATGGCTGAAGCATTCATCTATGACCACCTGCGCACGCCGCGCGGGAAGGGTAAGAAGACCGGAGCGCTCCACGAGGTCAAGCCGATCGACCTGGTGGTCGGCCTGATCGACGAGGCGCGCAAGCGGAACCCCAACCTCGACCCCGAGCAGATCGACGACGTCGTCCTCGGTGTCGTCACCCCTGTCGGCGAGCAGGGCGGTGACATCGCCAAGACCGCCGCCATCAAGGCCGGTCTCCCCGAGACGACCGCCGGGGTGCAGCTCAACCGCTTCTGCGCCTCCGGTCTCGAGGCCGTGAACCAGGCCGCCTCCCGCGTACGCGGCGGGTTCGAGGAGCTCATCCTCGCCGGCGGCGTCGAGTCGATGAGCAAGGCGCCGATGGGCAGCGACGGTGGCGCCTGGGCGCAGGACCCCGACACCGCGCTCAAGACCGGCTTCGTCCCGCAGGGCATCGGCGCCGACCTGATCGCCACCATCGAGGGCTTCAGCCGCGCGGACGTCGACCGCTACGCCGCCCAGTCCCACGCCCGCGCGGCCGCCGCCTGGGAGAACGGCTACTTCAAGGACGCCGTCATCCCGGTCGTCGACCAGACCGGTCTGACCGTGCTCGACCACGACGAGCTGATCCGCCCCGGCACCACCGCCGAGACGCTGGCCGGCCTCAAGCCGTCCTTCCTCCAGCAGGGTCAGGAGGCCGGCTTCGACGACGTCGCGCTGGCCAAGTACCACTGGGTCGAGAAGATCGATCACGTCCACCACGCCGGGAACTCCTCCGGCATCGTCGACGGCTCCGCGCTGATGCTGATCGGCTCCGAGGAGGCAGGCAAGGCCAACGGGCTCACCCCGCGCGCCCGGATCATCTCGGCAGCCGTCTCCGGCGCCGACCCGACGATCATGCTCACCGGCCCCGCCCCGGCCTCGCGCAAGGCGCTGGCCAAGGCCGGGCTCACCGTCGACGACATCGACCTGTTCGAGATCAACGAGGCGTTCGCCGCGGTCGCGATGCGGTTCATGAAGGACATGGGCATCGACGAGTCGATCACCAACGTCAACGGCGGCGCGATCGCCATGGGTCACCCGCTGGGCGCGACCGGTGCCATCATCCTCGGCACCCTGGTCGACGAGCTCGAGCGTCAGGGCAAGCAGCGCGGTCTCGCCACGCTGTGTGTCGGCGGCGGCATGGGTATCGCGACGATCGTCGAGCTGGTCTGACGCGTCCGCGAATGCTCACCGAGGTAACTCGGTGAGCGCCCACATCCCTCGTGGAACTCCGCGAAGGAAGCGACAACTGACCGAGGTACCTCGGTGAACATCCCGGGCCGCGCCCCGGCACAGACTTGAAGGAAGACACATGAGCGAGACCGCAGTCCGCTATGACAAGGACGGCGACGGGATCGTCGTCCTCACCCTGGACGACCCGAACCAGTCGGCCAACACCATGAACGAGCTGTACAAGACCTCGATGGCGGAGGCCGTCGAGAAGCTGTACGCCGATGGTGACTCCGTCACCGGCGTCGTCATCGCCTCCGCGAAGAAGACCTTCTTCGCGGGTGGCGACCTCAAGAACATGATCCAGGTCCGCCCGGAGAACGGCGCCCAGGTCTTCGAGGAGGTCGAGGCGATCAAGGCGACCCTCCGCAAGCTGGAGACCTTCCCGAAGCCGGTCGTCGCGGCGATCAACGGCGCCGCCCTCGGTGGCGGCCTGGAGATCGCGCTGGCCGCCCAGCACCGGATCGCGCTGGACGCCCGCTACGACATCGGCCTGCCCGAGGTCTCCCTCGGACTGCTCCCGGGCGGTGGCGGGGTCACCCGCGTCGTACGCCTCTTGGGGATCATGACCGGTCTGATGGACGTGCTCGGCCAGGGCACCAAGTTCAAGCCCGCCGCTGCGAAGGAGAAGGGACTGGTCGACGAGCTCGTCTCCTCCCCCGACGAGCTCGTCCCCGCCGCCAAGGCGTGGATCAAGGCCAACCCCGACGAGATCGCCCAGCCGTGGGACAAGCCCGGCTACAAGATGCCCGGTGGCAAGCCGACCTCGCCGGCGCTCGCGGGCTTCCTGCCAGCGTTCCCGCCGATCCTGCGCAAGCAGCTCAAGCAGTCCGACATGCGGGCGCCGAAGGCGATCCTGTCGGCCGCGGTCGAGGGCGCGATGGTCGACTTCGACACCGCCACCCGGATCGAGTCGCGCTACTTCACCTCGCTGGTCACCGGCCAGCAGTCGAAGAACATGATCCAGGCGTTCTTCTTCGACCTCGGTGCCATCGGCGCCGGCACGCTGCGTCCTGACGGCGTGGAGAAGTTCACGGCGAAGAAGGTGGGCGTGCTCGGTGCCGGGATGATGGGCGCCGGCATCGCGTACTCCTTCGCCCGGGCCGGTGCCGAGGTCGTCCTCAAGGACGTCGCCATCGAGTCGGCCGAAAAGGGCAAGGCCTACACCGCCAAGCTCAACGAGAAGGCGGTCTCGCGCGGCAAGCTGACGCAGGAGAAGGCCGACGAGATCCTCGACCGGATCACCGCGACTGTCGACCCGAAGGACTTCGCCGGCGTCGACGTCGTCGTCGAGGCGGTCTTCGAGGACGTCTCGCTGAAGCAGAAGGTCTTCAGCGAGATCGCCCCGTTCGTCAACGAGGACGCGGTGCTCTGCTCCAACACCTCGACGCTGCCGATCACCGAGCTCGCCAAGGGGATCGACCGGCCGGCCGACTTCATCGGCCTGCACTTCTTCTCGCCCGTCGACAAGATGCCGCTGGTCGAGATCATCAAGGGCGCCGAGACGAACGACGTCGCGCTGGCCAAGGCCTACGACGTCGTCCAGCAGATCAAGAAGACCCCGATCGTGGTCAACGACAGCCGCGGCTTCTACACCTCGCGGGTCATCGGCACCCAGATCCAGGAGGGTCTGGAGCTGCTCGCCGAGGGTTTCGCGCCCTACTCGCTCGAGCGTGCCGCGACCCAGGCCGGCTTCCCGGTCGGGCCGCTGCAGATCGCCGACGAGCTCAACCACGAGCTCATGGTCAAGATCGCTCGTACGACGCGGGAGGCCGCGGGTGTCGAGGAGCCGACCACCACGGAGAAGGTGCTCACCCCGCTCATCGAGGCGGGTCGCTCCGGCAAGCTGAAGGGCGCCGGCTTCTACGAGTACGCCGACGGCAAGCGTGGCTCGATCTGGTCGGGTCTCGGCGACGTGTTCCCGGTCTCCGAGAAGCAGATCCCGATCAAGGACGCCGAGGAGCGGATGCTCTTCATCGAGGCGATCGAGACGGCGAAGTGCTTCGAGGAGGGGGTCATCACCTCCGCCGCGCACGCCAACATCGGTTCCATCTTCGGCATCGGCTTCCCGCCGCAGACCGGTGGTGCGGCTCAGTTCATCACCGGCTACGAGGCCGCTGACGGCTCGATCGGCATCGAGGCCTTCCTGGCTCGGGCCGACGAGCTCGCCGAGGCCTACGGCGAGCGGTTCCGTCCGACGGCGTACCTCCGCGAGCTCGCGGCCAAGGGTGAAGGCTTCCCCGCCTGACCCACGGCATTGTGATGAACCGGCACGGATCCTGTGAAGGAACCGTGCCGGTTCTCCTTTTGCGGGGTCGCCGCGGCCAGCCCTGTGCGACTCTTTGCCTTCCGTAGAGGTCGAGGGAGGACGTACGTGGCGTTGCCGGGCAGTACACGAGGGCGCCCGCTCCGGGTGGGGGTCGTGATCGTCGGGGTCGTCCTGCTGGTCGTGATCGGGTGCGTGGCCGCGATGGTCTGGGACCGGGACGACGGGTCGGCGACGCTCGAGCTCTCCGACGAGTGGCGCTCCGTCTCCGGCGTACGCGACGTGGTGGCTGTCGAGGAGTCGCGTCGCATCCCGGGGGAGGACTTCGGCGAGGAGGACCGCTGGGAGCACTCCGTCCGGGTAGAGGTGACCCTGGAGGACGATCTGTCCGGACCCGAGGCTGCCGCGGCCGGCACTGAGGTGCTGCGGTGGCTGGGACCCGAGCTCGCCCGGCTGGCGCCGGATGCCGCCGCTGACCGGACCAGCACATCGCTCGCGATGGGCTCCACCGCGATCCAGGTGTACGTGGCTGGGCTGGACCCGGTCGACGGCGTCGGTGACGCGCTCACCGATGCCGTCGCGCTGCGCGACGCCGGCGCCACATCGGTGTCGTCGAGCGTCTCCGAGCCGCAGACCGGCAGCCCGGCGAAGGCCGACGTCCAGGCACCGAAGGACGCGCTGGTCGCGATCGCCACGGTCGCACGCGACCAGCAGCGCCCGGTCGATCTTCACGGTGGCGAGGCTTGGTATCGGTCGAACGAGCTCCCCGATCCGGCCGCGGTGAGACTGGTTGCGGACGCCTCCGAGCGCCCGTCGGTGACCTCCGCGCAGCTCTCCGCTCCCTTCGAACCGCTGACCGTCCTGGTCGAGGCCGCCGAGGGCGACCGTGAGATCGCCGACGTCGGCCGGTGGCTCACCGCGTACGACGGGTATCCCGGACGGTCGGGACAGCCGATGGCGTACGTGGTCCAAGGCACGCGGGGCGGCGAGGTCGAGGGCTGGATCGGCGGTACGACCCCGCCGCAGACGACGATGCCGCCGTTCGGTGACGCCGCGCCCTGGCCCGCCGACCCTGGGGCGCCGTCCTGCCGGTTGGCGGATCTCGAGGCCACCTTCGGCGGACACGACGCCGCCGCGGGCTCCCGGCAGGCGTGGATCCGAGCCCGGAACGCAGGCGGCCGCGCATGTGCGATCGAGGGTGTGCCCGCGGTCGAGTTCCTGAACGCCGCCGGCACCGCGCAGACCGGCGTGACCGCCGAGCCGTACGAGCCGTCGATGGTTCCCGAGCGCGTGGTCGTCCCCGCCGGCGAGTCGGTGATGGCGGCGATCGACTGGCAGGCGATGTCCACCGCGAACGACCCCGACGTCACGACCGATCTCAGGGTGACCGTGCTGCCCGGCAGCAAGCCGGTCACACTCCGGGTCAGCGCGCCGGGGGCGCCGGGCGATCTCGACATCCTCGACGGGGCCGAGGTGCGGATCAGTCCCTGGGCCCAGGGTTCTCCCGGCTGACGTAAGCGATGACGAGGTTCGGCCCGGAGCCGTGGCCGACGTGCGCCATGGCTCCGAGCCAGCCTCCCCATGGAGGGGTCAGCGGATCACGGTTGTCGCCGCGGAGAGGCGGGACTTGGTGTAGTAGCCGGCCTTGCGTCCGGTGACCCGGACACGGATGCGGTCATGGCGGTCGACGGACCTCAACCGGTACGTCTTGCCGGTGGCGCCCGAGATGACCTTGCCGCTGCGCAGCCACTGTCGTCAGCAAGGCCCACCACGCAGCCACCGGCCTCCGGGTCGCCGAAGAGGGGACGTGGCTCTATGAAGACGACCTGGTCCGCGGCCCCCGGATCGGCGAGGCGAGCGTCTACCGGTCCAGTACGGTCTCGCGGATGTCGGCGCCGTTGGTCACCGTGAACCGGCCGGTCCGTGGCGAGTGGAAGCCGGCCCCGGTGACGTACTCCTACTCGGCCGTTGGTCCCGGTGGAGCACGACTTGAACTCGGATACATACTCGGTATATACATACTCAGTAAGTAATCAGAGGGGGTGATCGAGTGTCCGTGAAACACGCACTGCTGGCGCTGCTGGAGAAGCCGCGCTACGGCTATGAGCTGCGCGCCGAGTTCGAGCAGCGCACCGGCGCGAGCTGGCCGTTGAACGTCGGGCAGGTCTATACGACCCTGTCGCGACTCGAGCGTGACGGTCTCGTCGAGGCCGGAGGGACCGACGCGGAGGGACGGTCCCTCTATCAGGTCACCGAGGCCGGCAGGGTCGAGGTCAAGGGGTGGTTCGACAGCCCCGTGGAGCGTACGCAGCCACAGCGCGACGAGCTCGCGATCAAGCTCGCGGTGGCGGTCGCGGTGCCGAGCGTGGACGTCGGCAAGGTCGTCCAGCAGCAGCGCAACGCGACGATGCAGGCGCTCCAGGGGTATCGGCGCCAGGCGCGCTCCGGCGCCGGCGACGACCTCGCCGGCGGGCTCGTGCTCGATCGGCTCGTCTTCGCGGCCGAGGCCGAGATCCGCTGGCTCGACCACTGCGAGTCCCGGCTTCGCCGGGCGGCAGCGACGAGCACCGCGCCGGAGCCCGCCGAGCCCACCGAGCCCACCGATGGAGGAACGCGATGAACGCCGCCCTCGCCCATGACCTGCGCCGACTCAGCCACGACAGCGATCGCTGGCTCGCCGACGCCCGCGAGCGGCTGAGCCGCCGCGCCCACGCCACGCCCGTCAAGCCGGGCACCACCCAGACCAAGGAGTCTACCGATGAGTGAACCCGTCCTCCGGCTCACCGACGTGAGCCGCGTCCACGGCACCGGCGCCGCCGAGGTCCAGGCCCTGCGGGGTGTCAGCCTCGCGGCGTACGCCGGTGAGCTGGTCGCCATCATGGGGCCGAGCGGCTCCGGGAAGTCGTCGCTGCTGACCATCGCCGGTGGCCTCGACTCGCCGACCTCCGGGTCCGTGTCCGTCGACGGTCAGGATCTCGGCGAGGCCGGGATCAGCGGGCGCGCCAAGCTGCGGCGTACGTCGATCGGCTATGTCTTCCAGGACTTCAACCTGATCCCGGCGCTGACCGCCGCCGAGAACGTCGCGCTGCCGTTGGAGCTCGACGGCGCCGGTCGGCGCCCGGCGCGGGACGCGGCGAGAGTCGCGCTCGAGGAGGTCGGTCTCGACGGCTTCGCGGACCGGTTCCCCGACGAGATGTCCGGTGGGCAGCGGCAGCGGATCGCGATCGCGCGGGCGATCGTCGGTGAGCGCCGGCTGATCCTGGCCGACGAGCCGACCGGGGCGCTCGACACCGAGACCGGCGAGGACATCCTCAAACTGATCCGTGCGCGATGCGACGCAGGCGCTGCCGGCGTGCTCGTCACCCACGAGCCGCGCTACGCCAGCTGGGCCGACCGGGTGATCTATGTGCGTGACGGTCTCGTCGTCGACGAGGCCGGCGAGACGCCGAGCACGGTCTTCGCGACGGGGATCCAGGAATGAGCGGGCGACTCGCCGGATGGCGGCTCGCGCTGCGGATCGGGCAGCGGGAGGCCCGGCGCGCGAAGTGGCGCAGCCTGCTGGTCATCTTGATGATCGCGCTGCCCGTCGCGGGCGTGACTGCGATCGCGGTGACGTACCAGACCTACAGCCTCGACACCAGTGAGGGCCTCGACCGGCGGCTCGGCACGGAGGCTGCTGCGCTCGTCGAGGCGCGGAGCTCCGGACCGGTCCGGCAGGGCATCGATCCCGACAAGGCGGCCGAGTGGCTGGGTGAGACCGGCGACGGACCGCTGGACTCCGCCGGTCTGCAGGCCGTGGTCGAGGACCGGCCGGTGCTCGCGGCGCATGACTACGGCTTCGACGTACGGACCGACAAGGGGGTCACCTGGGCGAGCGGGCTGCGGACCGATCTGAGCGATCCGCTCGCGGCCGGACTGACCCGGTTGAGCGAGGGTCGCCTCCCTCAGGGCACGGGCGAGGTCGTGGTCAACGAGGCCCTGGCCGATCGCGGGCCAGGCCTCGGCGAGGAGCTGCGGATCCCCGGACCGGGCTCCGAGGAGGTCCGCGAGATCGTGGGAATCGTCGAGTCTGCATCTGTGCGCAACGAACCCTTCGTCGCAGGGTTGGACCTGCCGGCGTCAGCGTCCGTCGATGTCCCGACCTGGCTGGTCGGTGGCGGACCGATGACCTGGGACGACGTCGAGAAGCTGAACGCGGAGGGTGCCTTCGTGCTCTCGCGCTCGGTCGTCGAGAACCCGTCGAAGGAGGCCTTGGCTGCCGAGCGCGAGCTCGGTCAGCAGCCGGGCGCGCCGGATCCTGCCGAGGCCGTGATCGTCGTCCTCATCGTGGTCATGGTGCTGCTCGAGGTGGTGCTGCTTGCCGGTCCGGCGTTCGCGGTGGCGGCCAGGCGACAGGCTCGTGACCTCGCGCTGATCGCGGCCTCAGGCGGGACCGCTCGCCAGGCTCGGCGTGTCCTGCTCGGGATGGCGATCGTCATCGGTGCGGTGGCTGCCGTCGTGGGTGCTGTCCTCGGGATCGGGCTCGCTCGGCTGCTCCAGCCGCTCGCCCAGGCGCAGGTGTCGGACTGGTTCGGGCCGTTCGAGGTGCCGTGGCTGCAGATCCTGGCGGTTGCCGCGATCGGGTTCGCGGCCGCGATCTGCGCGGCAGTCGTACCGGCCTGGATCGCGTCGCGGCAGGACGTCGTCGGCGTGCTGGCCGGACGTCGCTCCACGAGCCGGCCATCGCGCAGCTCGCCGGTCATCGGGGTCGTGCTGCTCGTCGCCGGTGTCGCCTCGGCTGCCTTCGGCACCCGGAATGCGTTCAGCGGTATCCCGATCGCTCTCGGCGTCCTGCTCTGCGTCACGGGTTTGCTCTTCATCCTTCCGGTCCTGGTGTCGTTGGCCGCCCGGCTCAGCGCCGGCATGCCGCTGGCGATCCGCTTCGCGACCCGCGACGCCGACCGGCATCGCACCCGGACGGTTCCGGCGGTCGGTGCCATCGCGGTGACGGTGGTCGGGGTGGTCACGCTGGGGATCGCGTTCGGCAGCGACCAGAAGCAGAACGAGGAGAGCTACCTGCCTGCGTTCGCCATCGGGGACGCCACGGTCCAGCCGCGGCACGCCGTCAACGCCGGCGATCAAACCCCCACGGTTGCGCAGTGGCAGCGCGTCACCGCGCAGATCGAGAAGGCGAGCCCGGGATCGACGGTCACGCCGATGACCGGCGCGAGACTCACAGACCCCGACGGCTACATCTCCGTCGAGACCGGTGAGGGCGACCAGGTCCCGCTCGACACGACCACCGGCGGATTCGGCGAGCTGATCGTCGCCGATGCCGACGGCACCCTCCCTGCGGTGGTGACCCGATCGCTGCCAGGGCTCGATGTCACCCCCGCCGAGAAGATGCTGCGCTCCTCCGGGATGGTCGTGTTCACCACTGACGACGCGCTGGTGTCCTCACGGTCCGCACGTCTGGCCGTCAAGGCGTACTCCGAGGAGGACGACGAGGAGCAGGAGCGGGTCGCGATCAGCGTGCCGGCCACCTTCGTCGATGTCGGTGACCGAGCCGCGCCTGCGTACGCGGTCGTGACGCCGGCGGTGGCGAAGCGGATCGGTGCCGACCCGCAGATCACCGGGCTCTACATCGAGGACGCCCGCATCAGCGAGGCCGCGGAGACCGACCTGGACGAGGCCCTGGCCGGGGGAGAGCTATCCACGACGCTCCAGGTCGAGCGAGGGTTCGAGGAGGAGGACTCGGCCGTGATCGTGTGGCTTCTCCTGGTCACGCTGGGCGGGGTGCTGATGATCGGCGGCGCGCTCACCGCGACGCACCTGGCGCTCAACGACGCCCGGCCCGACCTGGCGACGCTGTCGGCGGTCGGAGCCCGGACACGTACGCGGCGGGGGGTCGCTGCTGCGTACGCGATCGTGGTCGCGCTCCTCGGCGCGGTCCCTGGCGCGATCATCGGGTTCGTGCCGGGCATCGCGGTCAGCTATCCGCTCACGGCCGAGGGGTGGCCGGTGCGCGACGACGTGGCCGCGCACTACCTCGAGATCCCCTGGACCCTGGTCGGAGTGATCGTGGTCGGTCTTCCGCTGCTGATCGCGCTGATCGTCGCGATGACCACTCGCAGTCGCCTGCCCATGGTGGCCCGCGTCGAATAGGGACTTATGGCGGGCCGAATCCGCACTTGTGGAGGCCGAGAATGTAGTTGTGGGCGACGAAACTCTAGTTTCGCCAGGACGACCCGACGGATTCTGTGGAGACGGAGCCCGTCGAGGAATCCGCTCCGGCGCCGCTGCTGACCCTGCGCGACGGGCCGGGTGCCC
>NZ_JBEXSD010000051.1:0-45602 GCF_040613495.1 Nocardioides sp. NPDC006273
GAGAGGTCGAGGAGGGCCGCGTCCTCGTGGCCCGCACGGTCGCTGCCGAAGGCCGAGCGCGGGCGTACGTCGGGGGAGCGACCGTCCCGGTCGCCCCGTCCCGGCCGTCTGCTCACGGACGGTCGAACGGGTCCTCGGGCACCTCGAGCTCGAGCTGCTCCTCGTAGACCTGCTCCTCGGCCCGCCGGTCGGCGAGCCACGCCGTCAGCGCCACCACGACCAGCTGCGAGCGGGACTCCGCGGCCATCTCGTGGACCATGGCATCGAGCACGTCGACGTTGGTGGCCAGCAGGCGCAGGGGCATCGTGACGTACGGATCCTCGAGCCGTTTCGGCTTCGGCACGTTGCGCATGAAGGTGCCGTCGGAGACGGGCCTGGTCTTCTCGCGCAGCGCCGCCTGGTGGGCACGCAGGAGGACCGGGAGCCGGGGGCGGGTCGCCGCGACGGCGTCGAGCATCACGTCGACGAGCGAGCGCGGGACCTCCTGGCTGTAGGTCTTCCACTGCGCCGCCAGGGAGGCCGGCACGGAGAGGCTGATCGCCTGCACCGGCATGCCCTGGCGCCGCCCGGCACCCTCGCGCCGAGACTTGGTGCGGTGAGCAGGGGTGCCCTTGCGGGAGATCGGGTCGAGTTTGACGGGCGAGTCCACGGACGTCTCGCTGGCAGCTGTCGCCTGAGCGGTGGTCTCGTCGGTGGCGGATGGGGAAGATGAATCCGACACGGTGAGCTCCTGGGTTGGGGGTGTTCCTTCGGTCACAGATGATTCTGTCGGAGACCACCGACAGTTTCGGTGACGGATGGGACCTGAGTGGCTTCTGGGACCGCTCTGTCCGGATGCGGATCGCGGCTAGGGCTGCCCGCTATCGCACACCAGAGTTGTCGAACGAGCTAATGCACAGGGGCGCCGCCTGTCGGCGACGCCCCTGCTGAAAGCCCGCTGATCAGGCCAGGAGGCTGCGTACGGAGGAGCTGGCGAGGTAGCGGTCGACGATCGCGTCGATGTCCTGGTCGATGTCGATGGTCGTGCCCGGCTCGTCGGGGGCGAGGGGCTCGAGGGTCGTGAACTGCGATCGCAGCAGAGATGCCGGCATGAAGTGGCCCGCACGAGCGGCGAGACGCGCCTCGACGACTTCGGGGGTGCCGCTGAGGTGGAGGAGCCGAAGGCCGTGGGCGCGGCTGTGGAGCAGGTCGCGGTAGCTGCGCTTGAGCGCTGAGCAGCTCAGTACGGCGCCGGTGGGCTCGTGGGCGGCCAGCCAGTCGCCGAGCGTCTCCAGCCAGGGACGGCGGTCGTCATCGTCGAGCGGGCGGCCGGAGGCCATCTTCGCGATGTTCTCCGGCGGGTGGAAGTCGTCGGCGTCGGCGAAGGCGACCTGGAGGCGCTGGGCGATGGCAGCGCCGACGGTGGACTTGCCGCAGCCGGAGACGCCCACGACGACGAGGAGGGGGTGCTGTGTCACGCGTCACAGCGTGCACGAAAAGGCATCCGTTTGGCAAGACCGGCCATCGAAAGGACCCTGATTGCGGCGATCGAGGGGTGTGGGACGATGCCGCCGTGACGACTTCCAGCGGGGGCGCCGTACGTCGGCTGCATCAGAGCGTCCGGGACGCACTCGGACGCGACATCGTCTCTGGCGAGCTCCCGACAGGGGCGGTCCTCACCCTGGAGGGGATCCAGGCGACGTACGACGTCTCGCGCCCGATCGCCCGGGAGGCCGTGCGCGTGCTCCAGGCCATGGGGATGGTCACGACCCGACGACGCGTCGGCATCACGGTCATGCCTCGGCAGGAGTGGAACGTCTTCGACCCGCTCGTCATCCGGTGGCGCCTCGACGGCGAGGGCCGGCGCGAGCAGCTGCTGTCCCTCTCCGAGCTGCGTCGCGGGTTCGAGCCGATCGCGGCCCGCCTCGCCGCCGAACGCGCCGAGCCGGAGCATCACGGCGCCCTCGCCCGGGCAGTGGCAGACATGGTCGTGCACGCCGCCGCCGGCGACCTGGAGGCCTACCTGGACGCCGACACCCTCTTCCACCGGGTGCTCCTCAACGCCTGCGGCAACGAGATGCTCGCCGCGTTCGGCGACCTCGTCGCCGAGCTCCTCGCCGGCCGTACGCACCACCACCTGATGCCGGCCACGCCGAACCCGACCGCCATCGAGCTGCACGAGACGGTCGCGATCTCCATCCGCAACGGCGACCCGGCGGGGGCCGAGGAAGCCATGCGCGCCATCATCGACGAGGCCGCCGCCGCCCTCGCCTCCGCCGACGACCCGCCGTAGGGGTACCGATTGGAGGCCGCCCGGCGCCGTGCGGTAATGTTCGGAGCGCTTCGAACGGAGAGATCCGCTCGCAGTTTCGGGCTGTGGCGCAGCTTGGTAGCGCACTTGACTGGGGGTCAAGGGGCCGCAGGTTCAAATCCTGTCAGCCCGACAGATTCGCCCCTGACCTGCATCGCAGGTCAGGGGCGTTTTTTGCGCCTGTCTGCGAGGTTCACCACGTTGCCTGACGGTGTCGCCGTGGGCCCATTCTGGGCCCACCAGGTCGAAAATGCGTCTCCAACGGCGGTCAAAGCCTGGTGATCGGGGTGTAGGTAGCGCTGGGTCACCGCCGGGTCTGTGTGACCTGCAACACGCTGCAACATGTGGAGTGGAACTTCGCTGTCCGCCATCCAGGTCAGGGCTGTGTGACGTAGAGCGTGCCGGTCCAGACCGGCAAGGCCGAGCTTCTTGACCACGGCGTCCCAGTCGGTTGCGCGGCGCAACGATGCGGTGGTGACGACCCCGCCTCGCGGTCCGACTATGAGTCGGGCCTCTGGGTCACGGCCCTCGGTCAGCCGCTCCAGCGTTGGGCGTAGCTGATCGATGATCGGGACCGGTCGTTTCCGTCGCCCCTTGGTCTCCTTCGTGATCAGGCCACCCCGGCCGGGGTAGGTCTGGCGCTTTACCCAGATCAGTCCGTCATCGAAGTGGATGTCAGCCACGGTCAAGCCAGCGCACTCACTGATGCGCACTGCCGTGGTCGCAAGGACGGTCACGGCGTCGCCCCACGACCGGTGTCCTCCAGCCTCGACAAGCGCGGCGACCAGGCGGTCGAGGGTCGCGACGTCGGGCAAGGCGAAGTCGCGCGGATTCATCACCTCGGTTGGTGTCTCCGTGCGCCCCGCCGTCTTCCGTCG
The DNA here is from genome assembly GCF_040613495.1 of Nocardioides sp. NPDC006273. Classification (NCBI taxonomy): domain Bacteria; kingdom Bacillati; phylum Actinomycetota; class Actinomycetes; order Propionibacteriales; family Nocardioidaceae; genus Nocardioides; species Nocardioides sp. NPDC006273. The sequence goes on from NZ_JBEXSD010000051.1 coordinate 3,169, forward strand.
CGAACGGTTCTTCGCGGGGTTGCGATCGAGCAGGTTGTCTCTCACCGCCTCGTCAAGGATCAGCACCAGGGCGGCAACAGTGTTCTTCACCGTCGAAGCGCCGAACTCCAGTTCCCACTGGTCGATGGCGCGGTCGATCAGGCCCGTGGTGATCATCCCGACGGGAACGTGACCGAGGGTCGGAATCACACGCTTCCGGAGACCTGCTGAGTACGGGTCGTACGTCGACGTCGGGTCGATGCTCCGTGCCCATCGCTCGCCGAGCTGCTCGATATACGCCTCTAGGAGCTGCGTCCGGTCGATGCCGGTCCGAGCCGAGTCTTCGAGCGTGTCGAGCCACGCGTTCGCGGCGTCCACCGACTCGAAGGTGTCTTTAGCCTGGGCGCGCTTCCCTGTGCGCGGGTCCGTCCATCGGGCCCGCGCCGGGTAGCGAACTGCGCCGCTCTTGGTGGTGCGCTTGGTGACCTCGCGGTTCACGCGTACGCCGAACGGCGGTGTCTTGTGCTGGCTCATGATGCATCGGCCTCTTCGGTCAGGTTGGTGTGCAGCCAGTCGGCAAGCGCGGCTTGGGGGTAGCGGTAGACCGATCCCACCTTGACGTAGCACGGGCCGACACCGTCGAGCCGCCAGCGCCGTACGGTCGATGGGTTAACCCGGAAGTGGTCGGCGACCTCCTCGGTGGTGAGCAGCGGGGGCAGCTCGACAACATTCGCTGTCGTTGATGTGCGCTCGATCGTCATCGCTGGGCCTCCGGGTCGCAGGTCGGGTGAAGGTGGGTTCCGTCGTCTACGGCCATGGGCTCATGGCAGGCGCGGCAGGTAAGGGGGAGGGGAGCCGTCCCAGCCGTCCCAGCCGTCCCGGCCGGGTGTTGTGGCTGGTCAGGTCGGGTTTCGGGGTGGGACGGCTGTGGGACGGCTGGGACGGCTTGGGTGTGGGTGGGACGGCTGTGGGACGGATCGTTTTCGCGAGCCGTCCCAGTCATAAACAAGCTCTGATCTGCGGAAACGTCGCTGTGGGACGGCTGGGACGGCTGGGACGGGTTGGGGACCTCGGGCGGGCAGTAGCGAGCCCAGGCGTCGGTGAAGTCGGTGCGGCGGTAGCCCTTTGCCTGACGGTCCTTGCCGAGGCGGAGGTTCGTTGAGCTGATGTCGAAGTCGCGCAGCAGGGCCCCGAGTCGCACCGGAGTGAGCCCGGTGTTGCCGTAGGTGGCCCAGGGGGCCTCGGGATCCTCTTTGAGGTGGTCGAGCAGGTCGGTGGTGGCCAGCATTTCGGAGGTGCCGAACGCGGCGCGGCAGTCGGCGAGGAGGCGGGCTTGGATGCTGAGTTGAGCGTTGGCGTCGCGGGTCTCGGTCAGGGTGGTGCAGGCGGCTCGGGCGAGGTCGGGCCAGGCACCTCCGGCGAGGTCGGCGACAGCGAGGAGGGGTTCCCACGTGTCGGCTGCGCGGTCCTCGACGGGCATGTCGGGCATGGCGGACCCGAGGTGGTCGAGGTGTGCCCTGACCCACTGGTTCAGCCGTTGGCGGAGGTTGTCCAGGGCTGGACCATCACGGCGGGTTCGGTACGGGGCGACGGTCTCACCCGGGGCACGGCGGCGCATCCGGATGACGACTGCGCGGTCCTCGATGGTGTCGGGCATGGCACCGATTCCGGCGAGTGCGGCCATGGCGAATGTCTGGATCTTCTCCACGGTGGTGGTGGAGGCGTTGTAGCGCAGGGCGGGCCGGTTGCGCTGGTGTCCGGCGTTGAGCAGGCCGCGGAGGTCCTCGTTGTCTCCGGCCTTGGGTCCGAAGATGGTGTCGGCCTCATCGAGCAGGATGGTGGGCGGGTTCTTCCGCTTCATCCCGATCGAGCGGTAGACCGCCGAGGGTGAGGCGTTGACGGTGAGAAGCGGGTCATGACACATGGCCTCGGCCAGGTCGAGTAGTCGTGACTTGCCGCATCGCTTCTCGGGGGCTCGGATGACCAGGCGGGCGGCGTGGGCCCAGGCGGGCACGGCGTGGGTGGCTGCGATCCAGAGAACGACTCCGGTGGCGGCGTGCTCGTCGGGCAGGATGACGTAGCGGGCGAGGGCTTCGCGGACCTCGTTGAGCAGCAGCTCTCCGGCGTCGGCGTCGAAGTCGGCCGGGGTGAGGGCTGGGGGCTGGTCACGTTGGTTCTGATCGCTGGTTGCGGTGCTGTCGGTGCTGTCCATGCTGGTCTCCTCCGAGTCGGGTGCAGAGTGGTCGGGTTGGTCGGTGTTCATGCGGCACTCACCGTTGACGCTGGGGTGAGCGTGTGGGCAGGTTCGACGCTGGGCGGTGTGCGGCCGGTGATGGCAGCGAGGACGTGAGCGGCGAGCAGCGGCGGGATGGCGTTGCCGACCTGCTCGAACTGCTTGGACTTGCTCCCACGCCACGGGAAGTCGAGCGAGAAGGACTGGAGGACTCCGGCTTCGGCCACGGAGACCGTGACGGAGCCGGGTGCGTTCTGTCGGCTCTCTTGGGTGCGGTAGCCGGGTGCGGCGACGACCTCGGGCTTGAAGCTCCCGACGATCGTGGTTGCGGGCCGCTCGAAGACCCACCGGGAGCCGCTGTGGCGCTTCTCAGGAGCGCTCCATGCCAGTGCTGTGGCCATAGAGATCCAGCCGTGGAGCCGGTCGCCGAACAGGTCGGCGTCTTGCGGGTGCTCGGCGTGCGTCGGTGCTGGTGGGGCGATGGGGCGGGTGCGGTGGGCGCCGAGGATGGCGCGTCGTCGGGTCTGGGCGACGCCGTAGTCGGCGGCGTTGAGGATCAGTGCGAAGCAGGACCAGCCCTGGTTGCGGAGTTCGTGCTTGTAGACCTGCCACAGCGGCAGCACGTCAGGGACCTGCTCCAGTGCGACCCACTCGGGTTCGAGCTCCACGATCCGGCGTGCGGGCTCCAGCACCAGGGCGGCGATCTTGGCATCGCTTCGGGCCTTCTCAGCGACCTTCTCCGACTCCCACGGCGTCCGACGCTTGGCGTTGGCGCGCTGTGCCTCGGCTAGCGCTACGGGGTAGATCGCGGCGCGGGTGCGGTCTCTGACGGTGGCCGGGTGCTGGCCGCGCAGGATGTCGCGGATGCCGTCGGCGAGGGTGTCGAGGACCAGGAGTCCGACACCGGTTACGGTGGCGGAGAACAGGGTGCATGAGGGCGAGGAGACGTGTCCTCGGCCGCGTGCCCAGGCGGGGCTCTCGTGGGTGGTGACGTCGGCGGTCTCTCGTGCGTGCCCGGCGGCGATCGCGGTCTGGCAGGCGGCCTTGTCGTGGTCGACGCCGAACAGGCTCATCCCGATCAGGCGGGCTCCTTCGTCCCACCCGCCGGGTCCGGCGAAGTCGTCCAGGGCGTCATGGGCGTGATCGTCGGTCGCGGTGTTCATGCGGCGCTCCTGGTCGAGGTGGTGGGTTTGGTGGCGGCGCGGTGGAATCCGGATCGGATGGTGGCCTCGGCCTGGTAGGTGTCGTAGGCATCGGCGGCGATATGTCCGGCGGCGGCGGCGAGGACCCGGTCCAGGGCGGCGTGCTCGGTGATGAGCCCTCGGTTGATGAGCTTGCCGACGTTGGTGGCCATGACCCACAGGGCGAGGTTGCGGCCACCGTCAGGGGCGGCGTTGAGAGCGGCGGTCTCGGCGGCGATCACGGCCTCTACGTAGGCGGAGGTGCTGTGGACGGGATCACCGCACCCAGCGGGCCGGTACGGGCGGCTGGAGGGCCGCTGGGGCGCGTTGTGGTCGTCGTTTGGAGTGCTGGGGGTGGGCCGCTGGTCGCGGCTGAGGAGGTCGAGCAGGAACATCGGCAGCGGTGCCGGCGGACGGTCGTCGGTGACGTCGTACGAGCTGGAACCGATCTGCGTGGGTGGGGCGGCGACGTAGCCGCCGTGGGCGCGGGTGTCGATGAGCCAGCCGATCTTTCCGGCGGTGTTGGTGAATCGGCGGGTGGTGTCGGGCGCGGTGTAGTAGAGGTGGGTGCCGCCGGAGACGGTTCGCACGGTGTAGGTCGGGGTGATGGTGCCGCCGTGGGCTCCGGCGAGGTGGTCGAGCACGTCGGCTCCGGTGGTGATGCCGAAGCGGTGCCAGGGTTCGGGTATCTCGGTTCCGGGCTTGTGGGTGTCGAGGTCGACCACGACCAGGCGCGAGGGTCCGCAGGCGATGCCGACTCCGTAGGCGGGGTTGCTGGACCATGCTCGGGTGATCCAGTCCGGGCGGTTGGTGGCGCGTTGCTCCCATCCGGCGTGACCGGTGCGGCACCAGGGGTCGGTCCGGTCGCAGTCGGCGGCGCGGTGGTTGGGGGTGGCGGGTCGCTTGGAGCCGGGGAGGAGGGGGAAGACCCGCCAGCCGTTTGCCGCGTAGTGCAGGGCGAGGCTGAGGCTCTCGGTCAGGGTGTCAGGCTGCTGCGTCATCGGTCTGTCCTTCCTCGGTGTCATTCGCGGTCTCGTGCTGGTCGGGTCCGTGTCGGTCGGGTCGGGCGAGGGCGACCATGAAGGCCTTCAAGGTGGGTCGCGGGTGCGCGGCGGCGTACTCCTCGAGTTCGGTTGCGTAGCCGAGGGATTCGGCCTCGGCGTCGAGCTCCCACGCGTGCTCAGCGGCGTAGTAGTGGCTCGTGATCAGGTCGCGCCACAAGTGGCGGCGGCGCTGCACGTAGCGGCGACGTACTCGGCTCATCACGCACCCGCAGCCTTGCTGTTGGTCCAGCGGTAGACGGTCCGCTCGGTGACCTTTAGCAGCTCGGCGACCTCAGCCACGGGCAGCCCGTAAGCGCGCATCTCGATCGCGGCGCAGACCGAGTGCACCTCGCCGTCGTGGACGTCGCTCAGCGTCTCCTTGCAGATGGCGCACCGGCCGGTGTCGCCCTCGTCGCCCTCGTCGTCGTGGGTGTCAGGGATGACAGTCAGCGTCCGGGCGGGGCTGTCAGGCGGGGTGACATCGACGGCCGGAACGGCGATCGCATGGAGCTGGTTGCCAGGGTCGGTGTCACCCTCGGTGTCAGAGGAGGTGTCAGGGTTGCCGGTCGCCTGGTTACCGAGTAGCTCGCGGTACGCGATCGCCCCGGCGGAGTGCTTCTCGGCCGAGGTCTTCAGCCGGTTGGCGGCCTTGTTCTCGGCGCGCTCGACGGTCACCTTGATCTCGGCCAGGGCGTGAGTGCGGGCCGCGAGGCGGGCCGACTCGCCGTAGCCGGTGATCGTCTCCATGTGGGCCGCGTGGCGGGCCTCGATCACCGCCCGGGCGCGCTGGTCGCGAATCTCGGCGGTACGGGTCCGGATGAAGTCGGCGGTCTCGGGCGAGACGCTCACCTGGTCACGGATCCCGTCAGCGACCAGCAGCAGCGCGGCCAGCGCCGGGATCGCGGACCAGGGGCCCATGTGCCCGACTGCGGCCAGCAGGACGGTAGAGACGGCCACAGCGACCGCTGTAGCGGCACCGAAGCCGTAGGCGGCGGCTCGCTGGCCGGACTTGTAGGCCTGGATCGTGGTGTGGCCCAGGGCGGCCCACACGACGTCGGCCGCGAGGGCGACGGCCACGCCGATAGCGGGAGCAGCAGCACCGGCGGAGGGGATCATCGCAGCGACCTGGGGAGCGATCGTGACGGCGACCTGGACGAAGCCCACGGCGGTCATGCCGTAGCCGACAGCGGCGAGGCCGGAGGGGCGGCTGGAGCGGGGCAAAGAAGCGGTACTCATGGCGGGTCTCTTTCTGTGGCTGGGATCTGTTTTTGCTGGTCAGTTCGGTGTTTTAGGCATGGGTCGGGTAGGGACCTGGGCCACTGAGGGCCCGGAGAGCGAGGCGGAGGGTTACCAGCCGGGCCGGTTCGGCGGCTGGTTCGGGTCGCGCTGCGGCGGCAGGGTCGTGGTGGTTGCCTCGGCGTGGATGCGGCGGGCGTGGTTGTAGAGCGCGCGCCCGGTCCGGAGTCGGGTGCCGGTGCCTCGGCAGCGGCGGCAGGCCCGGAGCTTGCGGAAGACAGTTCCGGTGGTGCAGGAGCCGGTGCCCTGGCAGCGGCGGCACCGCTTGAACGGGAGTTCGCGGCAGAGGGTGGCGTAGATCCCAGTGGCCAGCGTGATGAGCACGGCGGCCGCGAGGGTAGCGACGGTGAGCGGTGTCATGGAATCTGCCTCCTGGGCTGGTTTCGGGTGGTCTCGGGGAGGGTCGCTACCCGCTACCTTCGAACGTCTGTGCTGGTCAGGGCTGGGTTTGGGGGTAGCGGGGTGGGTAGCGGTCTCGCTACCGGGTGGTGGTCCGCTACCTCCGGCGCTACCCCTCTTTCTCGGTGTGGTTCGGGGTGTCTGTCTGGGTCTCCTCACGGGTGGCTCGGAGCTTGTTGAGGTCGGCGCGGCGGTAGCCCTTGCGGACGGCTCCGGCGATCTTCACGTCGACCGAAGACAGTCCGGCGGTGCGTGCCAGGTCGGAGAGGGCGGCGGCGCTCAGGTGGGTGTAGGCGTCGGGCCAGGTCTCGGTGAGGCTGGTAGCTGCGGTGTCCCAGTGCTGGCCGTTGGGGGCGGCGACCTCGGTCAGATCAGCGAGCAGGTCGCGGGCCGGGGCGGTCTCGATCGGTGCACCGACCGCGACGCCACCGCGCAGCGAGGTGGCGCGGGCGACCATCCCGGCCCAGACCTCATCGGCGGGGAACTGGGAGCGGACAGCGGCCGGGGCGGCTCCACCGGTCATGCAGCCCCATCCGGCGTCGTACACGGGCCGGTAGACGGTGCCGGTCAGACCGCGCTTGTAGGCTCCGGTGCCGAGGATCATGTCGTTCTCGACCTGACCGGCCACCGAGAGGCACCAGCGGTTGGTGACACAGCGGGTGATGCCCGGGGGCAGGGATGCCTTGTCAGGGATCTGGGTAGCCAGGATGACGGTGACACCGAGGGCACGCAGCCGCTTGATCGCACGCTCCACATCGTTCGCAGCGTCCGGGGAGTACAGGAACAGTTCGTGGGCCTCATCGATGACGACACAGACCGGGTGCAGGCCGGAGCCGGGCTTAGCGGCGAGTTCGGGGGTGACCTTGCCCTGAGGGGCCTCGCCACGCTTGCGGGCGTTGAGGATGAGCCGTCCGCGCTTCTCGGCTTCGGCGACCAGCCAGCGGCCCAGCGCGACACCCTGGTCCAGCGCCTCATCATCGACACCGCACACGTAGGTCGAGCACAGGTGTTCGAGGTCGAGGAAGTCACCGGTTCCCTTGAACTCAGCGATCTTGAGCTCACAGGTTGGGTCCAGCAGCGCGACACCGACCAGGGCACGCGCGGCGTACGACTTGCCGGAGCCGGGCTGTCCACCGAGCAGGTAGGAGCGCTGGAACATGGTGGTCTCCACCGGGCGGCCACGCTCGTCAGTGCCGAACTCGGCAGGCTCGAAGAACGACGTACGCGCGTTCTCAGCGGCCAGGGACCAGGTGGGCTGTCCGGTCTTGGAGGCGGGGTGGTAGCCGACCCACAGGTCGAGCTGTCCGGGGTGGTCGGGTCCGGCCGCCGGCCACACCTGGTCGACCGGGAGACGCAGCGCGGCGGCCAGGCCGTCGCGGCGCTCGAGCACCTTCACAGCGGTGACACCCTCGGGGAGGTTGACCCGGGCCAGCCAGCCGGGGCCGTCGCGGTGGATGCCGGGGTGACAGAACTCGATCTGGTCCGGCGTCTGGATGCCACGCACGGCCAGGGAGACCAGGGCGTTGCGGACCAGGTCGCCGGTCAGGCGGGTGAACCGGCGACCGGTCGAGACGCGGCCAAGGATCGGCTTGTCAGCCGGGCGGCCAGCGCGGGCAGTCACCACGATCAGTGCGGCCAGACCGGCCCACAGGATCGGCGCGACCAGTAGGCCGGTCACGGCGAGGATGGTCACCACGATGAGGGTGGCGAGGGTGGAGAGGGACAGGCCCCACAGGCGGCCCCGGGCCTCACGCTCGCGGATCTTGTTCAGGGCCTGCCAGGTGTAGGCGTCGTTGGTCTCAGCGGCCTTCTGACGCAGCTCGTAGTTGCCCTCTTCGGCGCGCACCCACCGCGTGACCTTGCCCGTGATCCGGCCAGCGCCCACGAAGGAGTAACCGAGCGTCTTGGCCGCGTAGACCGGCGTACGGACGCAGTGGAACGCGGCGTAGTAGCCCGCAGTCGACACAGCGTGACGGGCGGCGGCCTTGCGGGCTTCGGTCGAACGCAGCCACGGCGGGATCACCGGGGCGCGGTCGCCGGCCGCCCGGTCAGGAGCGGCCCAGGTGAGCGTGGAGGTCACGTCCTCGGGCTCACCCGACTCGGCAGCCTCAATGGACTCGGTCTCGGTGTCGTCCTGGTCGCTCTGGGTGAACGGGGTGGCGTTGTCGACGTGGTCGACCACGGCGAGGACTTCACCCTCGAACACGTCGACCCGCTCGGCGTCGTAGGCATCGTGGTCGGGCTCGGCGAGGCCGATCCGGTTCTCGAACAGGGCGGCCGGGCTGTCCGGCGCGGTCCCGTTCGTGGGGTAGTAGTCCGTCATCGTCGGGTCCTTCCGTTGGTCTGGGTCATCAGGTGGGTGAGGCGGTGATGCACGATCGCGAGCACGCGGCGCTTAGCCATGGACGGTTCGATCTGTTCGGCGTCGAGCAGGGCGAGCACGGTGGCCAGGCCCCGGACCAGTAGCCAGGTGCGTTCCCGCTCCGCTTGCAGCTCGCGGTGCAGTTGCTCGCAGGACTGGCACGGCCGATCGGTCATGGCGCTACTGCTGCTCCTCGGAGAGGTCGTCTGCCTCGTCGCGTGTGAGGACTGAATGGACCCATTCGGCGATCAGCGCGAGGCAGCCGAGGGCCAGGAGCGCGGTAGCCATCAGTTACCCGCCTTGATGGCGTCGGAGATGCCCTGGACGACGGCGTTCGATCCGGCCTCTAGACCCTGGATCATCGGCGGTCCGATGAGCGTGGAAGCCAGTGCGATTCCGAGCAGGATGTTGACGATGGTGGCCGCGATGGTCGATGCGGTGCCCTTGGTCATGAAGAAGGCGATGATGCCCAGGATGAGGACGAGAGGTGCGGTAACCATGGATAAGACCTCCGAGAATCAGGCGGCCTCGACCGGGTCGGCCGGGCCAAAGTTGGTGAGCAGGTAGACAGGCGCGGTCTTGCCCGCGTCGTGGTTGAGCTGCTGGACCATCAGGTGCAGGAGTGCGCTCACAGCCCGGCGGTGGGCCCGCTTGGCGAGCGCGTCGGCCGGGTCGGCGAGTAGGCGGCATTCGGCATCGACCAGGTCGCGCTCTGCGGCGATCTGGGGCCACTCGGCCTCGATCTCGGCGAGGTCGGAGTGAGTTGGCGAGAGGTCCATCGGTTGGTGCCTTCCGTAGGAGTAAGCAACATTGCCTTGCTGTGCACTAGCGTGCACTAGGGCAATCTGGAATGTCAATGCCTCTACGCACACCAGGGCATTTGTGGTTACCTTGGAGGCATGATCAGCAGAGACAACGCGACCCCTCTTCACGAGCAGGTCGCCGAGGACATCCGGCAGCGAGTGCGGAACGGTGAGTACGAAGTCGGCGCGAAGCTGCCCCCGCTTCGGGAGCTTCGGGAGGCGTACGGCGTCGCCGAGGTCACGGTTCACAACGCGATCCGCGAGTTGCAGCGTGAAGGCGTCCTCGTATCGAGCACCGGCCGTGGCACGTACGTCAACGCGCTTCCGGGAGGCCAGGAGAGTGTTGACGACGTTGACCAGCTCCGGCGAGACGTCGCGAGCCTGTCGAGCCGTGTTGAGCGGCTGGAGAAGCTCGTTGGTGGCGCCGAATCGGCTGGTGCTTGACATGCCTCTAGTCAGCCGTGATCAGGCGTTTCTCACCGTGAAGCGGTTGTGCAATCACAGTGCAATCCGTTGGCGTCCGGCCGAGGACCGGGCGGTGTTCCGATGACGAGCGTTATCGAGTGGACGTCACGGGAGGCCGATGCTCTGCGGGCCGCTTTGCGGCTCACCAACGAGGAGTTCGCCGAGCAGCTCGGGGTGTCGGCGCGCTCGGTCGCGCTGTGGCGCAAGGGTGGAGACGGAGCTATCTCGCTGCAGATCCAGCGGATCTTTGACACGGTCCTAGAGGACGCGACCAACGCACAGCGTGATCGGTTCGCCCAGCTGGCCGGTCTCGACAAAGTGGCCGGTAGCGGTGATGAGTTGCGGAGCCGACTGGATGCTGCGGCGAACCTTCACAGCGCGCTCGCGTGGCTGCAGAGTGGCCGCGATGACGACGCGGCCGCCAGCGTGCTCACGGCGGCGGCTCGGATGAACGCGGCCGCCGGGTCCCGTTGGCGTGTGGCTGAGACCGCCCGATCGGCCGTGGCGCAGCGCCTGCACCGGTACTACGCGGACGGATTCGGCGATTATCGGCCGATGCGAATCGGGCTCGGCGACGCGGATATCGACCTCACGATTCTTAGTGCAACGGAGTGGTTCAGCACCCCGATCGACCTGCAGTCCGACGACGCAGCGACACGATTCGCGTACGACCATGCCGCCGCTGTCGCGCCTCGGCCTGACTCGGGTGCCTGGCTACGTGCCGCTGAAACCAGACTCGCTGAGTGCTTGGTCCAGGAGACGCGCTTCGTCGACGGCCAGCTCTACCGGATGACCGGCTGGGAGTCGCAGTCCGGCGGCGTGCGTACGTCCTTCACTACCGGATCGTTTGCGCAATACGCGCTTACGGTGGACCTCCTCGAAGCCGAGACGCTCGCGGCCGCACAGGGCGGGGGAGAGGCTCTCCCGCTGCGCGATCTGATGATGCCGACAGTCGAGTCGGTGCTCACGCCTGGCTCGCGTAACTGCATGGGCGGAGCGCTCGCGTTGACGGCGTTTGCCCGGCCGGCGCAAGGTGCACGCCCAGCCGATTTCGCCTTGCTGATCCAGGAGCGCGGGGCGAAGGTCCTCAACGCCTCCGGGCGACTCGCCGTGATTCCGAAGTGCTTCCACGAGCCGACCTCAGAGCCGAGCTGGGAGGTCAGTATCGGAACCTCGCTCGCGAGAGAACTGGAGGAGGAACTCTTCGGCAAGGCGGAGGTCGACACCACCCTCGACACACGCCGCACGATCGACCCGATGCACCCGGATCTCCTCACCGGGCCGATGCGCTACCTGACCGAGGCCGGGCCGACCGCTTGGTCGATGGAGTGCACCGGCTTCGGCTTCAACCTCCTCACCGGAAACTATGAATTTCCGTGTCTTGTTGCGGTGCACGACGAGGGTTTCTGGCAGCGTTGTGGAGGTGGCGTCGAGAGCAACTGGGAGTCCGAGCGGATCACCCTGATTTCGTCGCAGGATGAGGGCGGTCTGCGGGCTCTCGCACACAACCCGGCGTGGTCAGACGAGGGACTCTTCGCCTTTGTCCTCGGCCTCCGACGTCTCCACGAGCTGCACCCAGAGCGCGTAGCGCTGCCCCACTTCGAGATTGGATTCACCCAGTGACGACCGCCTCTGGCAACGCGTATGACGACGGCGCGGAGCGCCGCGGCTGGCTCATCGGCCACTTCATCGACCCTGAGACCAGCCCGCTTCATTCGACCGACGTCGAGATCAAGTGGGGCACTCACCAGGCGGAGGAGGAGCGTTACGAGTGGACCGTCGCCGAGGAGGAGGTCCGCACGACCATGGTCATGCTCCTCCGCGGCCACTTCGCCGTACGTCTCCCCGACGGTGACCAAGAGATGAAGCGCGAAGGCGACTTTGTCGTTTTCGGCCCCGGGACTTCACACTCCTGGCGGGCAATCGATGACTCGATCGTCCTCACGGTCCGTTGGCCATCGGTGGTCTAGCCCATGCTTCGCCGAATCACCGGAACTGATGCCCGCCGCTGCATATCCGAGACTACCGGTGACGCCGATGCGCTTTCCTGTAGTCGCGATCGCAGTTGGGAGTTCATCGAATTTCGGTAACGGCTGCGGTTGCTGTGTGCGGTAGCCGGTGGTTCGTCGTATCTTGTGTGGCGCTGAATGTCAGAATGCAGATCTCAAATGAAGAGGGCGTCTTGCTGGAGTCCGCCAGGGAACACCTAAGGTCACTACTATCGGTCGTTGCTAAACTTGACATGGACACCGTCTCTGGCCTCGCTCAGATTGTCTTCTGGATCGTAGTTGGCACAGTTACTGTTCTAACGTTTAGTCGCGCCAGCAAGACTATCTTACAGCCTCTACGGACTGAGGTATTCAAACTTCAGTTGGAGCGGATGCGCGAGGTCTTGGCTCTGTTTGTCGGGCGAAGCGAAATGAAACTGCGCGAGGATGCGCACTTCCAAGAACTGTTTGAGGCCAATTTCATTCGACTGCTGGATTCGTATGCCGAAACGTTCTTTCCGATCGAGATTGACAAGGAAGCACGACCGTACTCGGGAATTCGAAACTTTCTAGTTAAGCCAGAGAGCATCGTGGTCGCCAATGACCATGTTGTTTTCCCTAAGTCTGAACCACTCAATCAAGAGGAAGCCCGCGCCCGCCGGAAGGCGGAATGGCCGGGCGCTCCTGCGGATATGATTGCGATCCCGGACGGGCTGGTCGAGTACACTGATCGTGTTCGATCCATTCTAGAAGAACCTCTGCTTCCAAGTGAGTGCGCGAGCCTCCTCGAGGCATACCTTGCAGAGATCGAAGGAGTTATATCCTCAACGGTCGGAAAGGTCCTCATTTGGGTTGCTCCGCAGTTGCCGGAGAAGTACCCCGAACTGGATGACCTCAGGGCGGCGACGGATTATTGGGCGCATGCGTACTGGGTGGAGAACTTGAAAGACCTCAAGCCGCATGCTGACAAAATTGCGAAATTCGCGCGAGCTTATTTCAAAGCGGACGAATTTGCGCCAAAAGGCGTGCTCTAATCCGATTAAGGATTCGCCCCACGAGCCCGTGCTCGTCGAACGTCTGCAGCACCGAGGCGACGGTTGGGCGCGCGCGAATGCGTAGGTCATCTCTGGCTCGCATGTCCCGGAGTTGGCGGGCCCCGGATCTACTCATTACCCGGCGTCGTCAGACGAGGGACTCCTCAGCCAGGGGGCAACGGCCCATTCGTGACTGAGCTGGCAAGAGGACACGCGTCACAGTTCCGAAGCAGCCTGAGTCAGTGACCGAACGGCAAGCAGCCCTCGCGTGGAGAAATCGTTGGGCCCACGATGGGCCCAACGCCGCGCGCTGAGGGCTGATTTGTGGGTCGTTGGATCACATCGTGCACGTATTCCACGCGGATGCACGGCCGATTTCTGTCCACACACGATCTGGGGGTCAAGGGGCCGCAGGTTCAAATCCTGTCAGCCCGACCGAAACAAACTGGCTCTGACCTGGGTAAACCGGTCAGAGCCAGTTCTGTTGCTGGCTGTCTGCCACGGATCTGCGCCCGCACCAGTCGATCGCAGTCAGCGAGCGACTCCCAGTCGGGTGTATTCCGGAAGCGGCGGGTCGAGCACGACTTGGCTGGTCGCCGCGACGTCGCCGGCGCGGCAGCCTCACGTGGCTACGTCTACCTACATCAGGCCGTGGACCATCGCTCCCGGCCTGCCAGCGGTTGATTCACCGGTCGAAGGTGTCGTCACGTGTACGGGTCGAGTAGTGGATCGTCTGAGCACGGATCAAGCCGGCGCGGACAACGTAGCTGTCCGCGCCGTCGTGGATCACGGTGTCCTTGCCTGTGCCAGTCCACTGCAGCATGCCCACCTCGCCGTCGATGAGGATCTGCTGGTAGCTGTAATGCCCTTCGGGCAGGTAGCTGTTGAGGATGTCGGCAAGGTGGCGGACACCGTCATGACCGCGACTCACTCCCTCGGCGGAGAGCAGCGTGACGTCGGCGGCGTAGTTTTCCGCGAGGTCGGACTCCAGTTCGCCGTGTTTGCGGCGGCGCAGGTGTGCCTCGAGTACTTCCCGTGCTGTTCTCATGGATTCCTCTTGTCGTGGCTCGGCGCGCCTTCTTCAGCCGGAAGAAGGCGGACTGTGCCAGCTGTTGATCCGGCAGTGATAAGCAACACCTGCTGTGCGCGTGGATACCGAGGTCCAAGGAGTGGAGCACCGGCTGCCAAAGGACGACCATGCCGGCCCCGACACCCTCACCCCGCGCCCGTCTGCTGGCACGGGCCCGTCCCGTGACACGGCTGGAAGCCGGCGTGGGCTCACAGGTAGGGGTAGCCGGGACGGACGTAGCCAGCGCCCCAGAACGGGGCATACCCGTAGTACTCGTAGAGGCCACCGTAGTAGTCCGGCTCCTGCACGAGGTCGGGGTCGTACTCGGCGCTACCGGCGACATGTTCGCGGCTTGTGCCCAGGTGGACCCGGTTGTCGACAGCCGTGACAGCGTCGACCGGGATCAGCCGCTTCTTCTCACCGATCCCGAGGAAACCTCCCGAACCGACCTGCAGAAAGCGGACCCTTCGCTCCGATTCATCGATGAGCAAGCCGTCGACGTCGCCTACCTCGTCCCCATTCCGGTCTACCACCTTGCTGCCGCGGACGTCGTCCTTGGCACTGGCAAGCGTCAGGTCGGTGTCCTTGAGCTGGACGAGCCCTGCCTCTGGATTGTCCACCATGGTTTCTCACCTCTCTGTCTTGACGATGCGTATGTGGATCCCGTACCCGGCGGTTCAGTTGGATAAACCTGAGGGCCCGTCGGGCATATCGAGGCTGGACATCGGACCCGAAGCGCCTCAGCGTCGTCCGCTGGGCCGCACTTCGTTTCGACATGCGTAGCGGCGTGCATGCGTGGCCACGAATAGGGCACCGAGGTCGCGCGGAGTCCTTGTCGGCGCCCTGATCAACGAAGCCGACGTCAACGACCGACTGCTGGATGTCGATGTCGAAGCCGAGTCGGGCATCCCGGTCGCGGTAGAATTCATCGACGGCCCCGTCCCACTTGCGCCGGACGAGCCTGTGCGTCTGGCCGACGAGCTCACCGTCGTCATATCGAGCGACCGACTGGTGCAGGGGTCCCGCGCACCACTGGAGTTGACCGTCGATTCCAGCGCTCAGATTGCCACCACCGTGACCGTCGAGCCTCAGACGGGTTTGTATTCAGAGATCGAGGTTCCGAGCCGCCCGATGGCTCCTCGGTGACCACGTGGAACGTCCGGGCCGAACACAGACACCCCGCCCCGCCGAACCCCGAAGCGCTGCCCGCACCGGGGACATCGTGTGCGTGGTGTTCATCCGCGCGCTCAGCCAGGCACAAGTTCGCTGAGGTCATGCAGACCGAGTCGCGTGAGCGCGACTGGCTGGCGCGGGTCGGCATCATCGACCCGGCGGCGATGAACACGCCGATGACGGACCAGTGGGGCCTGCCCCAGGAGCGGATGATGGCCCAGCGATCGTCGTCGGCTTGGTGCGCACCGCGGTGACCCTGCCCCCGGAGGCCGTCGTCCAAATCATGTGAAGGCCCGCGACGCCGCGACGACGAGGCAAGGTCGCCGAAGACCTGGCGACAAGGCGGCATCGTGGTCGATCCCCAATTCCCGCAGCCTCTCCCAGACCGCATCGCCGGCGAGCTGGTCGCCGGCGGTCGCCTCTCCGTGGAGGAAGTTGAACCAGCCGGCGACCAGCGCCCACGGCGGGCGGAATCGCTCAGGAGACATAGTTCCGCGCCTCGCTGTCGAGCTGCATCCGCTCGAGGAGCAGGTATCCGTGCTCGACCTCCGGCGGCACCACCGCCCTGCGGCGCAGGACCCACGGCAGCCCGATGAGCGCCTCTCCGAGGGCGAGAAGGGTGACCCGGTCGCGAGGCAGTCGAACGACGAGGCGCCTGGTGCGACGCAGCGCGCTGCGCAGTGGCCTGCGGAGCCAGGTGAACCACAGGGTGTTCCGGATGCCGTGTCGCCGGCGGAGGTGCGGGGCGCGGAGTACGGAGGCTTGGTGGTGGGCGACCACCTCAGGGACGTACGCCATGTGCCAACCGTTGCGGGCGAGGTCGCAGGCGAGCAGTTCCTCCTCACCGCCCAGCCACAGCCGGGTGGAGAAGCCGCCGACCGCCTCGAACGCATCGCGCCGAACGATCGAGACCCCGGCTAGGAAGCTCAGCAGCGGGGAACCGGGCAGCCCCTCCGGACGGGTAAGCGGGCTCTCGGCCATCTCCACGCAGATCGGGTCGAGCCTGCTCCCCGGCTCCACGAGGATCTGCGCGGTCACGACGGCCAGCCGCGGGTGCCGGTCCAGGAGGTCTGCCGCCAGCCGCAACGCGCCCGGGTCGTACCACGTGTCGTCGTCGCAGAAGGCAACGTACGGCGTCTCCGCAGCGGCGACCCCGAGGTTCCGACCGACGGCACCGAGATTGACTCCGGGCGAGATGAGGTGGGCGTCCGGGTGCCGCTCCCGAACCATCGCCGAGGTTCCGTCGGAGGAGCCGTTGTCGATTACGACTACGCGCGGCCGTTCCGGCAGGTCCTCCAGCCGCGTCAGCGCCAGGTCGGCCTCGTCCCTGCGGTCGTACGTGATCACCACGGCGGTAGTCCGCGGGTCGGTCATGGCGCTTCTTCCTTGTCGGTTGACACGTCCTGCGTCGGCGGACGAGACCACCGGTACCCGTTGGTCAGGCCGCCATGACCTCACACAGTCAGCCCTCTCCGCGGAGCCCGGTACCGAAACGCCGGCAGCCTCTAGGTGCGCTTGCGCTCTCGGTGCTCGGCGTCGGGCCACGCGTCGGCCTTCACGGCGTTGCGCTGCCCCATGGGTCGGGGCTCACCGACGGTCGTGTCGCGGGTCGTCTGCTGCTCGGCCTCGGCGTTGATCTCGGCGCCCACCAGGACGATGAGGGCGGTGATCCACAGCCACAGCATGAGGATCGCGACACCGGCCAGCGCGCCGTACGTGCGGCCGTAGCGCCCGAAGTTGTCGACATAGAGTGAGAAGCCGATCGATGCCAGCAGCCACACGGCCGTTGCGGAGACCGAGCCGACAGACACCCACGCGAGCCGCGGGTTGTCACGGTCGGGAGCGAGCTTGTAGAGCACCGCCGTACCGGCCAGGATGGCGAGGACCAGCCCGACCCAGCGCCCGACCTGGAGCATGCCGCGAGTTGCGCCTTTGGGCGCCAGCGTGTCCAGCACCACCGGTGCTACCGCGATGAAGCCGACCGAGATCACCACGAACACGACAGCCGCGACGCTCAGCAGCAGGGCGATGCCCTTGCGGCGCAGATACGTTCTGGTTTCCTCTTCGTCGTAGGCGATGTTGATCGCCGACATCATGTTGGTGACTGCCGCTGACGCGGTCCACAGGGCCAGCAGTACGGAGACCAGCAGACTGAAGCCCAGCGCGTCGCTTGACTCCGCGCTGATCGTCTTCATCTGGTCCACGATCAGTGACGCAGCGTCCCGGGGGAGCGCCTCGGTGACCACCTCGGCCTGTCGGGTCACGGTGGCAGGATCCGCCACCAGTCCGTAGACCGCGACCGCCGCGATCATTGCCGGGAACAGGGAGAGGAATCCCCAGAAGGCCACGCCCGCAGCCAACAGAGGCACCTGATCGATCTGGGTCTCTTCCCAGACTCGCCTGGCCACCTGTTTCCAGCCCCGGCAGGGAATGCTGGTGGGGTTGTCAGCCTTGGCTCCCGGAAACCTCTCGGTCAAGGTCCTGTGCGGTTCCATGTCCCACCAGTACCCGGGACCCGTCGGGCTCAACGAGACAGGCAACCTCCTGTCCCCGAGCAGAAGCGCATCCTGTTGCGCCCCGGGTTAGGTGGAGACATCGAGATCTGGAGGAACGAGGAAGATGGCAGCGCAGCGTAACTACCCGCTGGAGTTGAGGGAGCGGCCCACGCGTTTGGCGGTGGAGGCTCTGCAGGATCCGGCCCCAAAGATGGGTGCGGTCAAGCGGATCGCGGATCAGCTCGGGGTCCAGCCGGAGGCGTTGCGGGTGCCGGCTCAGGAGCCGCTCTCGTCGCCGAGGCGGACCTCGGACCAGTCGAGACCGTCGAGATTCACGACGATCGCCTCCTGGGTGGTGCGGGCGATCACGACGACAGCCTCCGTATCGGGGTCGGGGTTCTCCTCGCGATGAGGGACCCACGGGGGCACGAAGACATAGTCGCCGGGGCCGGTCTCGACACGGGTCTCGCGGGGCTCGTCGCCTTCGGTGTCGAGGAAGACGAAGACCGGGTTGCCGGAGACGACGTAGATCGCTGTCTCGGAGGCGCCATGGTGGTGGTTTTCCGAGGCGGTGGAGGCGGGGACGTGGGTCTGGCCCATCCACAGGCTCTTTGCGCCGACCGTCTTGCCGCTGACCGCCTCGAGTCGTCGCATCCCCGAGGTCTGTCCGGTCTGGTCGACCAGACCGGTGGGAGCCACGTGGTGGAGGTGCCGGTGGAAGGCGTCGATCTCGGCGGGGACGAGGACGCCGCTCGGAGTGCGGACGTAGTCACCGTCTGAGGACTCGGCAGGTACGTGAACGGCGGGCATCAGGCTCCTTTGGTCGGGGTGAGGGAGAACGTTGGCGCTCAGACCACGCCGTGCTCGAAGGCGAAGGCCGTTGCGGCGGTGCGGGAACGGACGTCGAGCTTGGTGAAGATGTTGGAGAGATGACGGGCGACGGTCTTCTCGCTGAGGACCAGGTCGGCGGCGATCTGAGCGTTGCTGCGGCCGGAGGCGACCAGGCGGAGAACCTCGGCCTCGCGGGCGGAGAGGCCGGCGGGCAGCGACGCGGGGGCGAGCAGGCGCTCAGCGTCGTCGGCGGCGGGCCGGGCGCCGATCTGGCGGAAGACCGTACGCGCCGCCTCGAGCTCACGCCGCGACGACTCGGCGTCGCCGACGCCGGCCAGCGCGCGCCCGGTCAGCAGCCGCGCCTGGCTCCGCTCGTAAGGCGCCTCGGCCCGTGCCCACAGCTGCTGAGCCTTGCGCAGATAGGGGAGGGCGCCGGCGGCGTCACCCGCGGCCAGCTCGACTGCCCCATGCGCGTGGGCAGCCGCGGCCTCGAGCCAGACGCAGCCGAAGTGTCCGGCCAGCCCGTCCAGCTCGGCCGCGACCTGCCGGGCCTGGTCGCCCTCGCCAGCAGCGAGCAGCACCTCGACGGCGGCAGGCAGGAGCCGACATCGCTGCACGGGACCTTCGGTCTCCACCAGCAGCCGCTCGATGGCGGCGAGCGCCGCCGCACCTTGGCCACGAGCCGACCAGAGCAGCGCCAGGCCGGGCTGCGGGTCGAAGCCTCGGTCGGCCGCGCGCTCGTAGGCGGCGTCCGCCTCGGTGAAGTCGCCGCGCAGCCGGAGCACCTCGCCGGCCTCGTACGCCGCCAGCCCGGCCGCGTCCGGCGCGTGCACCTCCTGGTAGCGGCGGGTCGCGTGCTCGAACTCCTCCAGCGCCTGCTGCCACTCACCGTGCAGCCGCAGCAGTTGGCCGCGGTGGACCGCGCACTGGCCGGTGAACGTCAGCAGCCCGGGCTGGGCGGCACACCAGCGGTCGAGGGCTGCGGTCCACTCCGCCACCCGGCCGAAGTCGCTGATCTCCTGGCAGCCCTCGATCGCGGTGCAGTAGACGTGCCCGGCCACGACCGGGGAGGCCTCGCCCGCGATCACCCGGACCATCGCCTCGTCGAGCAGGGCGAGTCCCTCTGTGACCCGGCCGGAGTAGAGCGCCATCCGGCCCTGGGAGCAGAGCCCCAGCGCGATGAGGTCGGGTTCACTGAAGCGCCGACCGCGATCGGCCACGTTGTCGGCACAGGCGCCGGCCGTGGCGAAGTCGCCAGAGCTCAGGGCTCGGAACATCCGTAGGAAGTCCACCCACCCGAGCTCGACACCATCGCCGAGGTCGGCGACGAGGCTCTCCGCCCGCGAGGTCCAGCCGCGGGCCAGGGCACTCTCCCCGTGGACGTGCGCGGTCATCGTGATCCGGAAGGCGCAGCGAACCGAGCGGCCGAGATCGGAGGCGTCCTGACCTCTGCGGAAGGCCAGCTGCAGGGCGGTGACCGTGGCGTCGTGGTGGCCGGTCAGCTCGGCGGCGACGGCGAAGTCCTCGAGCTCCTCGGCCGAGAGCACGTCCGGGTCGGCGATCGACCAGGCTGCGTACGCCGCGCCCCAGTCTCCGCGGTCGAAGTCGGCACGGGCGCTCTCCAGCTGGACCTCGGCCACGGCAGGCACCTCCACAGGAGAGCGTACTCGGATCAGGCGGCCAGCGAGTGGCCTGCGACCTGCCGCATCCGGGCCGTGACCCGGTCCGCGACCAGTGCGGCGTCCCGTCCGGCGCCGGCGAGGAGCATCGAGCTGAAGGCGTACTGGAAGCTGAGGCCGCAGAAGAACAGCCCGTCGGCCTCTGCCACCACGCCGCGCATCTCCCGCGGCCAGCCGTCCTCGTCGAGCACCGGCAGGTGGATCCAGTCGAAGGCCTGCCGGAATCCGGTGGCCCACACGACGTTGGCGACCTCTCGCGGAGTGCCGTCGACCACGGGCAGCCCGTCGCGGATCTCCTCGACTCTCGAGGTGACTCGCTCGACGCCGCGGTCGGCCAGGTCCGAGCGCTTCACCCGCAGCATCGGCCCGCCGTGATGCCGGACCTCGGGCATCTCCTTGCGGCCGATCGGCGTACGCCGGGTGATGACGTGCCGCCATGCGAAGAGCAGGACGGGGAAGACCAGGTGCATCACCGGCGAGTCCAGGCGCGGCGGGATCTCGCCGCAGTCGCGGCCGGCCAGGATCGTCGGCCGGGACTCGGCGACCTCGAAGGCGATGTCGCAGCCGGAGTGGCTGGCACCGACGACGAGCACCGGTCCCTCGCGCAGCTGCCCGGGGCGGCGGTACTCGCTGGAGTGGAGCTGCAGGATCGACGGGTCGAGCTGCGCGGCGATCGCCGGCACGTTCGGCGTCCGGCCGAAGGTTCCGGTCGCGACCACGACGTTGTCGCAGGTCCAGGTGCCGCGGTCGGTCGTCACCCGGAAGCCGTCACCGTCCCGCTCGAGCCCACTGACTCGGGTCTCGAGCCGCACCGGCAGGTCGAAGGTGTGGGCGTACGTCTCCAGATAGTCGGCGACGTCGTCCTTTCCAGGGAAGGACCACTTCTTCGCCGGGAACGCGAGACCCGGGAGAGAGTCGTACTTGGCGGGGGAGTAGAGGCGGAGCGAGTCCCACTGGCGCCGCCAGTTGTCACCGACCCGCGCGTTCGCGTCGATGATCATGAACGGGCGGCCGCGGCGGCGCAAGTGGTAGCCGGTCGCCAGACCCGCCTGGCCGGCGCCGATGATGATCGTCTCGATATGTGTGGTGTCCATGTCGATGACGCTAGGTCCGCAGCTCGCCGCTCCGCGTCGGGCGTACGGCGCATTCGTCCGCCGCGGCGATGGGTCGATCTACCCACTCCGCAAGGCGCGGTGGACGGTGCCGAAGCTGCTCAGCGGCTCACGGCGGTCTCGCGCTGCACGTGCGACAGCTTCTCGGGATTGCGTACGGAGTAGAGGCCGGTGACGAGACCTTCGTCGATCCGTACCGCCACCACCATGTCGAGGACGCCATCGAGCCGTAGGAAGAGGCCGGGGGAGCCGTTGATCTGAGCCGGCTCGACGGACAGCTCGGCACCGACGGTGCCCAGGAGGAGAGCGAACAGGTTGGCCACCTTTTCGGCCCCGACGATGGGCCGTGGCATGGCTTGCTTGATCCCACCCCCGTCGCTCAGGGCGACGACGCCGGGCGCGAGGATGTCGACCAGACTCTGCAGATCGCCTGTCTGGATCGCGCGCTGGAAGGCCTCGAACACGGCCAGGGTCTCGGCGCGGGCGACGGCCTCGCGCGGCCGTCGCGCGGCGACATGCGACCGCGCCCGGTGGGCGATCTGGCGGACGGCGGGCGGCGTCTTGTCGACGGCCTCGGCGATCTCGTCGTAGCCGAGGTCGAACACCTCGCGGAGCACGAACACCGCCCGCTCGGTCGGCCCCAGTGTCTCCAGGACGAGCAGCATCGCCATCGACAGGCTGTCGGCGAGCTCGATGTCCTCGGCCACGTCCGGCGCGGTCAGCAGCGGTTCAGGCAGCCACGGGCCCACGTAGGACTCCTTGCGACGGCCGAGCGTACGCAGGCGGGTGAGTGCCTGGCGGGTGGTGATCTTGACGAGGTAGGCCCGCTGGTCCCGCACCGTGCCGAGATCGACGTCGGCCCAACGTAGCCAGGTCTCCTGGAGGACGTCTTCGGCGTCAGCGGCCATGCCGAGCATCTCGTAGGCAACCGTGAAGAGCAGGTTGCGGTGAGTGAGGAATGCCTCGGTGGCGGGGTCCGGCTCGCCTCGATGGCTCATGGTGGCTCCTGACGTCTCGTTTCTCGTGGCGACCACGAGACGCCAGGATTCCCCGCGTTGTGACATGGCGGCGGCAAGGGATCCAACTCGAAACCATACTGCGCGGCTGAGCCATGAGGGGTGCTTCGAAAGTGAGGTGTCACAAGGTGTCACAGGATCGGGGTCGCCGGCATCTCTTGTTCGACCGGCTGGTCCCGATGGCCTGTCCGGTTCGAGTACGAGATCGCTCACCGACTACAAGGAGATACTCCTCATGAACCTGGCTCTGTGGATCGTTGCCGGAGTGCTTGCCGCTGCCTACCTGTTCTCTGGCGGCGGCAAGCTGCTTCTGACCAAGGAGAAGATCATCTCCATGTCGGCGAGCGCCGGATGGGCAGAAGACTTCAGCGCGCGAAGCATCAAGACCATCGGAGCCCTCGAGGTGCTGGCTGCCGTGGGCCTGGTGCTGCCCGCCGCGCTCGACATCGCGCCGATCCTCGTGCCCCTCGCGGCGCTTGGCCTGGTGATGATCATGGCCGGAGCGGCGGTCACACGCATCCGGCGTCGCGAGCTCAAGTACATGGCGGCAGACCTGGTCTATCTCGCCCTCGCAGCCGTCGTGGTGTGGGGCCGCTTCTTGGGTCCCGAATCCTTCGTACGCTGACTGGCGGCGTCGCGGTCGAACCGCTCGCGAGGATCGACACCAGGTGACGTCACGCCGCCGGGTTCGCCGCCGGTCGGTGTGCTCGGGGCCTCATGATGGTGCCGGTAGGTCCGGGCGAGGTCGCAGAGCATGAACGCGACCAGTGCGCCGCCCCACACCGCGAGGCCGACCCAGGCGAAGACCTCACCCATCGTGACGGCCTGTGCCTCGGCGGATGCCAGCAGCTGCGTGTGCTCGGATCTGGATGCTTCGGTGCTGCTCGCATCGGCGTCGGTGAGCGGTGGTGGGGACGACGCACCCAGAACCGGGCGGAAGCCGTGATGACGACACGTGGCGATGGAGGTACTCCCCTTCAAGAACATGCTAACCCTGGCCGACTCAACTTCGACAGGGTTTCGATGCATCATCGGGGGCGTAGATGGTTACCGACGGTCCACTCGATGAAGCCGTCTGGGTGACTACTTCTAGCCGCGTGGCAGGGAAAGTGACACCACGATGAGTCGTCGGGTGCCGCGACCCCGGCAACAGTCCGGGGTCGCGGTCCGGCAGCAGCAATCGCCGCCGCTGCGTCCGATACCGGTTTCCGGCCCACGAAGTGCCGAGTTGGGGCGATACTCGAGAGATGACCAAACAGCCCCCGGAAGACTTCAGCAAGCTGCCGCCCTCGGTGCCGCTGGAGGAGACGGTCGCCTATCAGGCGGCCGAGAAGGAGATTCCGCTCGGTCCCGAAGGCGGTGGCGGCGGGATCGACGGCGCCGGAGACGGCGACTGAAGAGCGCGACCTGCGCCCAGACGGCAACCTCCGAGACGATCACCCAGATCACCGGAGGATCGACCAAGCCGACAAAGGTTCTACCGCAACGCCTCGGAGGAGGCCGGTCGTCGACACAGGTGCCGCGCGCCGGAAAACACCAGCCTCAGGCGTCGAGATCCTGCGCGACGAGCGCTGCGACGGCGTCGACCGCCGCCTGGTCCGCGCCGGTGACCTCGACCTTGTCGCCGTTGGCGGCGCCAAGGGTCATGATCAGAAGGGACGAGGCGGCGTCGACCGGTTCGCCGCCAGGAACGGCGAGAGTGATCTCGGCTCCGAGCTCCTCGACCTTCTCGGAGATGATCGCTGCGGGACGGGCGTGCAGGCCGACGGCTGAGCCGACGGTGACGGTCTGGGTGGGCATGATGCTCCTTCGGTTGGTTGCGGGATGTGTTGAAGCTCAGCTGGTCGCGGCGGCAGGAACCGGAGCGCGACCGATGGACTTGAGGGCGATCACGGCGACGGCGCCGGCGATCACGCCGGCGGCCAGCGCGATCAGGTAGCCGAGGATGTTGGTGACGGCGAAGAGGACGAAGATGCCGCCGTGAGGTGCGCGGACGCCGACCTCGAAGAGCTGGGAGAGGCCGCCGGTCACCGCGCTGCCGAGCATGATCGCCGGGATGACGCGCATCGGGTCGCCCGCGGCGAACGGGATGGCTCCCTCGGTGATGAACGAGGCGCCGAGCAGCCAACCGGCCTTGCCGTTCTCGTGCTCTGCGTTGGTGAACAGCTGCGGACGTACGACGGTGGCCAGCGCCAGCGCGATCGGCGGGACCATCCCGGCGAGCATGACCGCGGCCATGATCCGCAGCTCGGGGGAGTCGGCGGCCAGCGAGGCGGCACCGACTCCGGTGGCGGCGAAGCTGTAGGCGACCTTGTTGAGCGGGCCACCCATGTCGAAGGCCATCATCAGGCCGAGCACCGCGCCGAGTGCGACGGCACTGGTGCCGTCGAGGGCGGCGAGGCCGTCGGTGAGCCGCTCCATCAGCCAGTTGATCGGCTTTCCGAGCACCACGATCATCACCAGACCGGCGAGGATCGAGGTCACCAGCGGGATCACCAGCACGGGCATCAGGCCCCGCGCCCAGCTCGGCACCCGCCAGCGGCTGACCCAGTGGGCGATCACGCCCGCCAGCACGCCGCCGGCGATCGCGCCGAGGAAGCCGGTCGCGGGTGCCGCGACGCCGTCGGCATTGGCGACACCGAACAGGTTCGCGGCGAGCGCGCCCATGATGAAGCCCGGGGCGATGCCGGGGCGGTCCGCGATGGCGTACGCGATATAGCCCGCCAACGCCGGGATGAACAGCATGAACGCGGTCTTGCCGATGACGAAGAGAAGCGCGCCCAGGTAGACGGCGAGGGCGCTGTCGAACAGGGCGTGCTCGAGGCCGAGAGCCTGTACGTCGGGGAGGTTGGTCAGAGTGTTGTCGACCATGATCGCGCCGTAGACGTCGGTGATGTCGTAGCCACCGAGCAGGAAGCTCAGCGCGATCAGCAGACCGCCGGCGGCGACGAACGGGATCATGTAGGAGACGCCGGTCATCAGGATCCGGCGGGTGCGGCCGCCCCAGCTCTCCGAGGTCGTGGTGGCGGTCTCGGAGGAGTCGCTCCGGCCGGATTCCACGCGCGCGGCGTTCGGGTCCGCGGCGGCAGCGAGCGCCTCGGCGATCATCGCGTCGGCGTCATCGATCGGACGCTTCACCCCGGAGGAGACCAGCGGCTTTCCGGCGAACCGGCTCCGGTCGCGGACACCGACGTCGACGGCGAAGATGGCGGCGTCTGCTTCGGCGATCGTCTCTGCCGGAAGGGGCGTCGCGCCGGCCGAACCCTGGGTCTCGACCGCGATCTCGACCCCCGCCCGCGCGGCCGCGGCCTGGAGGGCCTCGGCCGCCATGTAGGTGTGCGCGATGCCGGTCGGGCAGGCGGTCACCGCGACCAGGGAGCGCTTCTCCGTCACTGCCGGAGCCGGCGCCGCGGGCGGAGCAGGTGCTGGCTCGTCGCTGACCGTGGCGAGGATGGTCTGGGCCGCCTGCGCGGCCGAGTCGGTCTCGCGCAAGGTCTGGCCGAACTCAGGGCGGGCAAGCGCACGGGCGAGCTTGGTCAGGATGGTCAGATGGGTGGCGTCACCGCCCGCAGGTGCCCCGATGAGGAAGGCCAGGTCGGCCGGGCCGTCCTTGGCGCCGAAGTCGACCGGAGGCGAGAGCCGCGCGAACGCCACCACGGGCTCGTCGACCCCCGACGTACGGCAGTGGGGGATCGCCAGGCCGCCGGGGAGGCCGGTGGCGGAAACCTCCTCCCGGGCCAGTGCATCGGCGACGAGCGCGTCCAGGTCGGTGGCCCGGCCGGAGTCGGCCACGCGCTGTGCGAGGGCGCGGATGACGTCGTGCTTGTCAGGGCCGAGATCGGCGTCGAGAGCGACGAGCTCGGGGGCGATGAGTGCGGACATCAGAGTCCTCCGGTGATGGGGTCGAGATCGCGGACGGACACGAGGTCCGCTCGGACCTGGGGTGGGGTGGGGAGGGTGGTGCCGGGGAGGCCGGCGGCTGCACTGCCGTACGCGACGGCGAGCCCGAGACGTTCAGGGGCGGCGAGTCCACGCAGGTCGGCGAGGAGATAGCCGAACAGCGAGCTGTCCCCGGCGCCGACCGTGCTGACGACCTCGATGGGCGGCGGGGTGGCGTGCCAGGTGCCTTCGGCGGAGACGAGGACAGCACCCTTTCCCCCGAGGGTCGCGAGCACGGCGCTGATGCCGCGGTCGACCAGGGTCCGGGCTGCCGCGGCTGCGGTGGCCGGATCCTCGAGGGAGTCGGAACCGGTGATGGAGGCCAGCTCCTCGGCGTTGGGCTTGAGCAGATCGGGTGCGCCGGCCGGGAGCCCCGCGGCGAGCGCCTCGAGGGGGGTCTCGCTGGTGTCGACGGCGATGCGAGCGCCGGTGGAGCGGAGCGCGCCCACGACTTCGGCGTACCAGCCGGCAGGTGTCCCCGGCGGCAGCGATCCGGCGAGGACCACCCACTGGGCCCGCTCGGCCTCTTGGATGAGCCGGGCGGCGAGCGCGTCGAGCAGCGCCGGCGTCGTGGTGGCGCCGGGACCGTTGAGCTTGGTGGTGGTGCCGTCAGGCTCGGTCACGGTGGTGTTGATCCGTGGCCGGCCGGCCGGCCCGACCGCGACCACGTCGAGGCCGGTGGCGCGCAGCTCGGTGATCATCGGATCGAGGTCGGGGCAGGGGACCACGGCGCGGGTGGGAACTCCGGCGGCGTACGCGGCTCCGGAGATGTTCACGCCCTTGCCGCCGGGCTGCGACGTGGTGGTGCGGGCCCGCAGCACCTCGCCGCGGCGAAGCGGGCTGGTGAGGACCACGGTGTGGTCGATGCTCGGGTTGGCGGTCAGGGTGATGATCACGCGATCAGCACCTCCAGGCCGCTCTCGCGGAGCTCGGCTGCGACGTCGTCGTCGATGTCGCTGTCGGTGACGAGCACGTCGACGTTGCCCAGCGCGGCGAAGCGGAGCGTCGTCTCGACGCCGATCTTGCTGGAGTCGGTGAGGCACACGACTCGGCGAGCGGCGTTGACCAGCGCGCGCTTGGTCGCGGCCTCCTCGTGGTCGGGGGTGGAGAGGCCGTGGGCGAGCGTCAGCCCGTTGGTGGCCACGAAGGTGACATCGACCCGGAGGCGACTCAGCGCGTCGACGGTCTCGGCGCCGACGGCGGCCTGGGTGGCCGGTCGGACGCGACCGGGCAGCAGGTGGAGCTCGATCTGCGCGCTGCCGGCCAGCATGGCGGCGACCGGGACCGCGTGGGTCACCACGGTGAGCTGATGGTCGCGCGGAAGGGCGTGGGCGAACCTGCTGGTCGTCGTGCCGGCGTCGATCGCGATGGTGCCGCCGGTGGTGGGGAGGAGCGAGAGGGCGGCCTGGGCGATGCGGTCCTTCTGCGCGGTGTAGGTCTGCTCGCGCTCGCCGAGGGCGGACTCGAGCACGGCCATGGTCTCCACGGGCACCGCGCCACCGTGGACCCGGCGCACCAGTCCTCGGCGCTCCAGGGTGGAGAGGTCGCGCCGCACGGTCTCGGTGGTGACCTCGAAGCGCTCGGCGATGTCGGCCACGGATATCCGCCCGCGCTCGGCGACGAGACGGGCCGTCGCGATCTGTCGCTCCTCGGCGTACATCGCGGCCTCCTTCGGTCGATGTGGTTTCGGGTGGGTTTCTGACTTTCAGATGCCCACATGTGTTGTTTTATGTCCGAATGTGTTGACTAGTCAAGGGGTTTGGGCAGATATTTGTGGCTATGGTCACGTCTCGCTCATCTGTCCTCTCCGGCACTCCGGTGGTCCCGGGGATCGTGCTGGCCCCCGTCCACGTGGTGCGCACCGAGGTCGATCCCGCCGCGCTGGAGGCCTTCGAACGGCGCGGGTTCGACCAGCCCGAGGACGCCCTCGCGGCCTACGCGGCGGCTGCGACCGACGTCGCCGACGGGTACGCACGCCGGGCGGAGACCGCGTCCGGGGCAGCCGCCTCCGTCCTGAGCGCGAGCGCCGGCCTGGCCCGGGACAAGGGGCTGAGGGTCGCCGTGGAGAAGCACCTGCGCGCGGGGGAGGGGCTGGTCGCCTCCGTCCGAGCGGCGGTGGACCAGTTCGTCACCCTGTTCAGCGGCATGGGTGGCCTGATGGCTGAGCGGGTCACCGACCTGCGCGACATCGAGCGCCGGGTCCTCGCCCACCTCGCCGGCGAGCCCGAACCCGGGGTGGATCTGCCGGAGAGCCCATGCGTGCTGGTCGCCGCCGACCTGGCACCCTCCGACACCGCCGCGCTCGACCCTGCCCGCGTGGTCGCGCTCGTCACCGAGCGGGGCGGCCCCACCAGCCACACCGCGATCATCGCCCGCCAGCTCGGCATCCCTTGCCTCGTCGGCGTGGCCGGGGCGACCGGCGTCGCCGCAGGGACTCCGGTCCTGGTCGACGGCCAGGCCGGGATCGTCGACCTGGAGCCGGGCCCAGAAGCCGCTATCCGGGCCGAGGCCGACCTCGCCCGGCGTCGGGCCGTTGCCACCTGGTCCGGCCCCGGCCGTACGGCCGACGGCCACCCGGTGGCGCTCCTGGCCAACGTCGCCGACGGTTCCTCGGCCCGCGACGCGGCCGCGAGCCAGGTCGAGGGTGTCGGGCTCTTCCGCACGGAGCTCTGCTTCCTCGACCAGCGCGAGGAGCCGACCGTGAGCGAGCAGGCCGACGTCTACACCAAGGTGCTGGAACCGTTCGCGGGTCGCGGCCATGTCGTCGTGCGCACCCTCGACGCGGGCTCGGACAAGCCGATCGCGTTCGCCACCCACGAGGGCGAGGAGAACCCGGCCCTGGGCGTACGTGGCCTGCGGCTCGCCGCCGACAACCCCGGACTCCTGGAGCGCCAGCTCGATGCCATCGCGATCGCCGCGGAGCGCACGGGCGCGGACACCTGGGTGATGGCGCCGATGGTCGCCACCGTCCAGGAAGCCGCCGACTTCGCCGCTCTGGTCCGTGCCCGCGGCCTCAAGCCGGGCGTCATGATCGAGGTGCCGGCAGCCGCGCTGATGGCCCGTCGGATGCTGGAGGTCGTCGACTTCCTCTCCATCGGAACCAACGACCTGACCCAGTACGCCATGGCCGCCGACCGCCTCGCCACCGATCTGGCCCACCTCACCGACCCCTGGCAGCCGGCAGTGCTGCAGCTCATCGCGATCACCGCCGAGGCGGGGCGTACGGCCGGCAAGCCCGTCGGCATCTGCGGTGAGGCCGCCGCCGACCCGCTGCTCGCGCCGGTGCTCGTCGGCCTCGGTATCACCTCGCTGTCGATGGCCCCCGCAGCCGTCGCCGCGGTCGGCGCCCGGCTCGGGTCAGCGACAGCCGGGCTGTGCGGCACCGCCGCCGAGGCCGCCCTCGCCGCGAGTTCGCCGCAGCAGGGCCGAGAGGCGGTCGCGGCGCTCCTGAGGTGATCGGGGCCGGTGCACACTGGCCTCATGCCCTCGCACTACGCCTTCGCCGAGACCTGGGAGCTGCCGATGCCGGCGGAGGCGGTGCGGGACGTGCTGGTCGACGTGGAGCGCTATCCGCAGTGGTGGCCGCAGGTGCGGGCGGTGGCGAAGCTGGGGGAGGACGACGCGCTGCTGGTGTGCCGTTCGAGGCTGCCCTACGACCTGGAGATCGTGCTGCACGCGGTCAGCCGGGATCTGCCGACGCTGGAGGTCGGGCTCGGCGGGGACCTGGACGGCTTCGCGCGGTGGACGCTGACACCGGCCCCGGGCGGGAGCCGGATGGTGTTCGAGCAGGAGGTCGTCGTACGCGGTCTACTCGGGCTGGCCTCGATCGCGCTGCGTCCGGTGCTCACCTGGAACCACCGGCAGATGATGCTCGGCTGCCGCAACGGCCTGGCGGCCTAGAGCGCGGAGCCCTTCTGGTATTCGGCCCAGGACAGGTTCCAGTCGCCGAAGCCGTTGTCCCACTCCATCTTCCGGTCGGTGCCGACGGTGTCGACGATGTCGCCGACGCGGGCCAGGCCGTAGAGCCAGCCGGCGTTGGCCGTGGAGAGGCCGGTGCAGCCGTGGGAGACGTTGGCGTTGCCCTGGGAGCCGGTCGACCACGGCGCTGCGTGGATGAACTCGCCGGAGTTGGAGATCCGCATGGCGTACTCGACGTTGTCGAGGGAGTAGTAGTCGCTGGAGCTCTGGTCGGAGATGCCGATCGTCTCTGAGCGCATCTCCTTGACCCGGTGCTTCTCGGAGATGACCTTGATCCCCGAACGGGTGGTGAAGCCGGGCTTGCCGGTCGTGATCGGGATCGTACGCAGCAGCTTGCCGTTGCTGAAGACCTTCATCTGGTGGGTGCGCGCGTTGACCTTGAAGATGTGGGCGTCGCCGACCTTGTAGGTGGCGGTGCGGCTGTGCTGGCCGTAGACGCCGGCTCCGGCGGAGGCGCCGTTGATGTCGAGGTCGACCTTGATGGTGGTGCCGGGCTTCCAGTATTGCTGCGGGCGGTAGCGGGCCTCCTTGTCGGAGACCCAGTACCAGGAGCCGGCCTGGGCCGGGGTGGAGGTGACGTGCATACGCTTCTCGAAGGAGGCGTGGTCCTTGACCGGGACGTCGAAGTAGACCGCGACCGGCATCCCGACGCCGACCTTGGTGCCGTCGACGGGGACGATGGTGGCGAAGGTCTGCTGCGCCAGGGAGAGCGAGCGGGTGGTGAAGCTGCTGGTGACGGTGCCGGTCTCACCGGTGGCGGTCACGGTGTAGCGCAGCGCCGGGTCGAGCAGGTCGTTGGCGGTCCACTTCGTCTTGTCCGTCGAGAGCGAGCCGGGCACGGTGCTCCCGTCGGGCCTGGCCACCTTCACGCTCGTGAACTCGCCCGAGGTCGCGGTGACGGTGACGGTGCTGTCGACCGGCACGTCCTTGGCTCCGTCGGCGGGGGCGATGTCGGCGGCCAGCGGCTTCGCGGACGGCGAGGCGGCAGCCGACCCGCCCTTCGCCGAGTCCGGGGTCTCCGGGGCGCCGGCGCAGCCGGAGAGGGCGATCAGGGCCATCGTGGCCACGAAGACAGAGAAGGTACGAACCCGCATGCGACCACTATGCGGCAGGTGGCAACCGAATTCTCAGCCCGCGGCGTGCACGCGCCGAAGGAATCGCGCGCTGGAAGAGATCCGGGATGCTCCCGACGGTTCGCGTTGTGGCGTTGTGGCGTTGTGGCGTTGTCGGCGGTGCCGCGTACGGTATCTGCCGATGAGTGAGACTCGCGTCGAGGCGGCGTACGCCGGGGCACTGGCCGCCTTCAAGAACCCGATGCTCGACCTCCTGCACGGTCGGTTCGCACCGTTCGTGGTGGCGGTGCTGTCGGTGACGTTCACCTCCGATCGAGCGGCGGTGCCGGTGGTGGACGCGCACGCCGAGATCGGCGACATGCTGGACCGGCTCCGCGCCACGGGCTACGCCGAGGGTGAGAGCGGCGAGGTGATGCTCCCGGTGGGCACGGCCCGTGAGCTGTGCCGTCAGTGGGTGCGCGCCGGCTGGCTGCTGCGCCAGATCGAGGGCGAGGACGAGGTCTACCGGCTCTCCGCCCACGCGGTGGGTGCGCTGGAGATCGCCGGACGGGCGAGCGGGTCGCGGGCACGCGTCTCCGAGTCGCGGGTCCGGACCCTCCTGGAGGCGGTCGAGCGGCTCGCCCAGGACGCCGATCCCGACGTGCTGACCCGGGTCGCCCGGCTGACCGAGGAGATTGCCGAGCGGCGCGCCGAGATCGCCCGTCTGGATCGCACCGGTGTGGTCGACACGGTCGACGACGACACCCTGCTGGAGCAGGCCGAGAACATCCTCCACCTGAC
Organism: Nocardioides sp. NPDC006273; assembly: GCF_040613495.1. NCBI lineage: Bacteria > Bacillati > Actinomycetota > Actinomycetes > Propionibacteriales > Nocardioidaceae > Nocardioides > Nocardioides sp. NPDC006273. Next base: position 35,097 of record NZ_JBEXSD010000051.1, read on the forward strand.
CCGCGAGCTCCCGGCCGACTTCGCGCGGGTGGTCGAGTCGATCCGGGCGATGCAGCGTGATGTGGTGACCGACCTGCGCCAGGACGTACGTCCGGCCGGCGAGGTCCTGCGCGAGTACCTCCAGCGCGGCAAGGACGTGATGGCCTCCACCCCCGAGGGAAAGGCGTTCGCGGGCGCGCTGCGGATGATCGGCGACCCGCGCCGCCTCGACGACCTCGCCACCAACCTGCGGACGGTGCTGCGGCATCGGTTCACCAGAGAGATGGTCCCGCCCGAGCGCGCCGAGCTGGCCGCGGTCGGGCGCCGGATCGAGACCGGTGTCGCGGAGGTCCTGGCGGCCCAGCAGACCGCCTCGCACGTGATCACCACCCAGGTGCGTACGCACGACCCGGCCCGCGACCGGCAGGTCGACGACCTGCTGCGCGATGTGATGGTCGGGCTCCAGGCGTGGATGCCGTCCTCGCGCACCGCCGAGGCGGTCGAGCCGCTGCGCCGGCTCCCGGTCGCCGACCTGGGCCACCTGCGCCAGTCCGTCAGTGAGCTGCGTCCGCCCGAGCCGCCGGCACCGCTGGCCGACTGGGGTGACGTGGAGAGCGCCGTCGAGGACACCAGGTCGTGGGGCGGTCCGGGCTACCGGGCGATCGAGGCCCATCTGGACGCCTACGTCGCGGCCAGTGCCAGCGAGGAGGCGATCGACCTGGCCGAGGTCTTCGCGGCCGCGCCGGAGGAGATCCGGCGGCCGGTCGACCTGCTCGGGCTGCTGGAGGTCGCCCACCGCCGTGGGATGAGCGAGACGGGGGAGATCTCCACCATCGAGGCCGTCCGGGCAGACGGGGTGCGCCGCAGGTTCGCCTTCGGCGGGGTGAGACTCAGCCCAACAGCGGCGACAGATGACGAACGGGCAGGCGAAGAGGATGGCGACGATGAGTGAGACCGAGACCGGAGCTTCCGTGGCCTATGGCAGCGAGCCGGAAGGCTTCATCGAGCCCGTCTCGATGGAGGACGACCCGACCGAGCTCTTCGTCGGCGACCACGGTGTCCTCGACGCCGACGTACGCCGGGTGCTGGTCCAGCTGCTGCGCCGCCGGTTCATCACGGCCGAGCGGAACCCGCGTCAGTGGCGTACTTTGCTCGACCACCAGGCGGTGATCGAGTCGCGCCTCCACGACCTGTTCGTCCGGCTCGTCGTCGACCACGACCGCGGGATCGCCTACAAGCGGCAGGTGCGCTCGGAGGAGCTGGACGTGCCGGTGCTCCTCAAGGACGACGCCTACTCGCGCGCCGAGACGCTCGTGCTCGTCCATCTGCGCACCGTCTTCCAGCGCGAGCGCGGCGCGGGCGAGAGCTCCGCGCGCGTCGACGCCGACGAGCTGGAGCAGACCGTGCTCACCTACTTCGACGTCGCCAGCGGCGACGCCTCCGCGCGCCGCGAGATCCGCCGGGCGGTCGACCGGCTCGCCCGGGAGGGGCTGATCGAGGAGGAGTCCGAGGACCGGTTCCGGATCACACCCCTGGTCGAGATCGTGCTGAGTGTCGAGAAGCTGGCCGAGCTCAAGGAATGGCTGAGGGAATCGGCTGGTCGAGCCGTGAGGCCGCCTGCGGCCGAGCGTGTCGAGACCAACACAGTCGAATCGAGCGCCGAGGGGGACCGTGTTGGTCTCACTGAGCCCGACTCCATGGGGCCTTCGCCTAGCGGCTCCGTCGGCTCGACCAGCGAGGACGATGACGAGGAGATCGAAGAATGAGCATGATCGACACACTCTTCGGCCTCATCCCGGCGCGCTCGACCGGGCGGCAGTGGGTCGCGAGCGAGCTACAGCTGGTCAACTGGGGCGGCTACGACGGCGCCCACCGGGTGCGGTTCTCGCCGACCGCGACGCTGCTGACCGGGGGCTCCGGGTCGGGAAAGTCGACGCTGATGGACGCCTATATCGCGTTGATCATGCCGCACACGACGCCGTTCAACGGTGCCTCCAACGGTGGCGTGGTTGGCCGTCCGCGCGGTCAGGACCAGCGCAACATCCTCTCCTACGCGCGCGGCAAGATCGACGAGGCGAAGACCGCCGAGGGCACCAGGATCCGGGTGCTGCGCGGCGACGGCCGCGACACCTGGTCGGCGATCGCGATGACCTGGGCGGACCAGACCGGCTCCCGCTTCACCGCGGTCCGGGCCTGGTATGTCCCCGCGTCCGCCAAGAACCTCGACGACGTGACCAAGCTCCGGGCGGTGGCCGAGGCAGGCTTCGACGTACGCGATCTGGAGCCGGTCGCGGCCCACCGGTTCACGCGCGCCTCGGTCTCCGAGGTCGGGCTGACCCCGATCGACACCGACCGTGACTTCACGGCGCGGATCCATTCTGCGCTCGGGATCGGCGCGGCCGGCGACGGCGAGAAGGCGGTCAACCTGCTGGGCCGGATCCAGGCCGGGCAGCAGATCACCACGGTCGACGATCTCTACAAGAAGATGGTGCTCGAGGAGCCCGAGACCCTCGCCACCGCCGACGGCGTCGTGGCCCACTTCGACGAGCTCGCCGCGACCCGCGACCGGATGGTCACCGCCCAGCAGCAGGTGCGTGCGCTGACACCGATCCGGGAGCACCGCGCAGCCATCGAGGGCGCCGCCGCCAGACTGGAGGTCATCGACGGGATCGGCGACTTCGGGGACGAGACCACCCCGGCGGGCCTGTGGCGGGCCGGCAAGCGGGTCGACCTGCTCAGCGAGCTGGAGGCCGATCTCAGCGCCCGCAGGGGTGCGGCGGAGAAGGCGGTGGCCGAGAAGCAGGCGCTCGTCGAGGCCGCCGAGTCCGAGCGCGACGGCCTCGCGGTCACGGTCGCCGCCTCCGGCGGACGGCGCCTCGAGGAGGCCACCCGCGAGATCCGGTCCGCCGAGACCCGCGCGGACAACGTACGCCGCGCCCGCGAGGGCCTGGACGAGGAGCTCGGCGTACTCGGTGCCGTGGCGACCACGCCCGCCGAGTTCGAGAGCCTCCAGGCCGCCGCGCAGGAGGCCCTGGTCGATGACGATGCCCGCACGACCGCCCTCAACGCGTACGCCGCGGCTCGGTCTGCCGAGGCCGCCGCCGTCGAGCTGGTCGGCCGCCTCGAGGACGAGCTCGCCGATGCCGAGAAGACGAAGAACAACATTCCCGAGCCGCTGCGCGCCGCTCGTGCGGTGCTGGCCGAGGCGGCCGGGCTCAGCCCGGCGGAGATGCCGTTCGTCGGCGAGCTGATCGAGGTGCGCACCGAGCACGAGGCCTGGCGCGAGGCCTTCAACCTGGCGCTGGGCGGTTTCGCCACCACGATGCTCGTCGACGCGGCTCACGTGGGCGCCTTCCGAGCCGCGATCGACTCGGTGCGGCAACGGACCCGGATCCGCTACGAGGCCGTCCCCACCGGCTTGAAGGAGGGTGTGCAGCAGCTGGACGAGGGCACCCTTCCGGGGCGTCTGGACTACCGCCGCGGCGTGTTCACCGGCTGGCTCAAGCAGCGCCTGAGGGAGCGGCACGGCTACGTCTGCGTGCAGACCCCTGCGCTGCTCGGCCAGCACCGGATGGCGCTCACGGTCACCGGGCAGGTCTCGCAGGGGACCCGGGGCGCGCACGGCGGCCACGGTGCCGGCAACGTGCTCGGCTTCACCAACACCCGTCGCGTCGCCGACCTCACCGAGCGCCTCGAGACCGCCCGCAAGGACGCGGAAGCCGCGAAGGGCGTGGTCATCGCGACCGAGCGGGCCATCAAACAGCTCGACCTGCGGCGTACGTCCTTCAAGGCGGTCTCCTCGCTGACCTGGGACCAGGTCGACGTGGCTGGTGCCGAGGCCGAGCGGGACCGGTGGGCCTCGGTGATCGCCGAGGTCACAGCCGAGAACCCGGAGATCGCCACGCTCCAGGAGCGCCTGAAGAGCGCTCGGGCCAAGGTCGACTCGCTACGCGAGGGCATCGGCGCGGCCAAGAGCAGCTTCCAGGACCTCGACGAGCGCTGGAGCGACGTGGTCGAGCAGGTCGATCGTGCCAAGGACGCGCTGGAGGACGCCGCGGCGTCCGGCACCGACGTCGCTGCCGCCCAGGCCGACTATCTCGAGCAGCTCTTCAAGGCGTCCGGTGGCGAGGAGGCCGGCCGCCGCGAGGACGCGCTCGCCGAGCTCGATGCGGTCTTCGCCCGGGCGAGCGAGAGCCTCACCGCAGACCGGGCCGGCGCACAGGAGACGATCGGGACCGCCCGCGGCCAGCTCCGGCAGACCTTCGAGGCGTTCGTCGAACGCTGGCCCAACCCGAACCTCCACACCGACCCGGAGGACTCCTACGCCGACTTCGACCGCCTCCTCGACGAGCTGGAGACCAGCGGCCTGCACGAGCTCGAGGTCGAGTGGCGTGACTCCCTGCTCAAGCTGTCGGGCAACGACCTGACGAACCTCGACTCGACCCTGTCACGCGCGGTGCGCGAGATCCGCGACCGGATCGACCCGATCAACCAGATCCTCGCCGGGCTCCCGTTCAACGACGACGCCCACCGGCTCCGCATCGACACCCAGGAGGGTCAGTCGGCGGTGCGCGGCCGGTTCCGCAAGGAGCTGCGCTCGGTGCGCGACCTCATCGAGAAGGCGGCGACCAACGAGTCTCGCGAGCAGGCCTACACCCGGATGGCGCGGCTCATCGACCGGATGCGCCGCACGGCTCCTGACTTCGCCGACCTGATCGACGTACGCAACCACGTCCGCGTCAGCGCCGAGAAAGTCACCGACGCCGGTGAGCACGTGGCCCTCTATGACCACATCGGCGAGAAGTCCGGTGGCGAGTCGCAGGAGCTGGTCGCCTTCATCGTCGGCGCGGCGCTGCGCTACCAGCTCGGTGACGCCGGAGCCGAGCGCCCGCGCTACGCCCCGGTCTTCCTCGACGAGGCGCTGATCAAGGCCGACGCCCGCTTCACCGGCCGAGCCATCGGCGCCTGGCGGGGTCTGGGGTTCCAGCTCATCATCGGCGCCCCCAACGACAAGCACAGCGCCATCGAGCCCCACGTCGACGTCCAGTACACGGTGCTCAAGGACGCCGAGGGCCACTCGTTCCCGAAGCTCGAGGTGGGACTCGAGGAGATACCGGCGAAATGATCCCAAGGTTGTTGAACCCCGCCGAGGCGGGCTCCCGGCTCGCTGCGCAGGTCAAGGACAAGTGGGCGGCGGCGATCTGTGCGGAGACCCGTGGTGATCCGTTTCCGTTCCAGGTCCCGCTGAGCCCGAATGTGACCAGCGGCGCCATCGTCGAGCGGCATCTCTTGGCCTCTTGGGGCGGCTGGCGGGCCGAGTGGCGACGGCTCGGGCTGCCGACGTCCGAAGGAGTCGGCTGCTGGGTGACGGAGTCGACACTCTCGGTGGCAAGAGGCGAGGCGGTCGACTTCCCCAAGACGCTCCACGCGTCTGACCTGGAGTCAGCTGTAGCCGCAGTGTCCGTTCTGGGCGGCGAGCCGACGAGGACTGACCTGGCCCGAGCCAGGAGTGTCGCCAAGCATCTTCATTCGCGGAAAGCCGGGCTCAGCCCGAGCACACTCAAGAAGGCCATCGCTCTGTCTGAACCGGATCTGCGCGCCCTGCTTGGGGTGCTTGACTGGCTCGCGGACCATCCCGACGTGAGTGCGTGGAGTATTCGTCAGCTTCCGATCCCTCGCGTCCACACCAAGTGGCTGGACAAGCGCATGTCGCTGATCCGTGACCTCACTGGTCGTGATCTCAAGAGCGAATTGCGCAAGCGGCCTACGGCGGTCCACCTGACGTACATCGACCCTGTCTACCTCGCTGGACCCGACCGGCCGCGCAAGCATGACTCGTGGACTGCCGGTGACAGCCACGACATCCCATACACACCGCACACCGTCCTGGTCGTCGAGAACCGAGATTGCCGAGTGTTCTTCCCGGAGGTCTCTGACACGGTCGTCGTCGAGGGCGGCGGCGCGGCGGCTACCGCACTGCTGGCGGAGATCCCGTGGGTCCGTGACGCCGAACGGGTCGTCTACTGGGGAGACATGGACGCGGATGGCTACGCGATCTTGGACCAGTTCCGTGCTGCTCTGCCCAAGGCTACGTCGATCTTCATGGACGTCTTCACCATGAACCGCTACGAGGAGCAGGGCGTGAGTGAGGACAAGGACGGCATCCCGCTCAAGCCCTCACAGCGCAAGCTTGGCTTGCTGACCGAAGAAGAGCGTGCGGCCTACGACATGGTCGCCACCGCGGGTCCGGCCAGGTTCCGCCGGATCGAGCAGGAGAAGCTGCCGATTCAGGAGGCGGCGGCGATCCTGCGCGCAATCTGACGCCGTTCCCGCTGTCACAGCCAGCAACGGCTCACGGCTGCATCGACAGGAACAGGAACGATGCCAGCAGGACCAGGTGGACGAATCCCTGCAAGGCGTAGACGCGACCTTGGACGACGGTGAGTCCGGTGACGAAGACGGTGATGACCAGCAGCACGATCTGGGTCGGTTCGAGGCCCAGATCGAGGGGACCGCTGAGCCAGATCATCGCGACGGCGAGGGTGGGGATGGTGAGACCGATCGAGGCCATCGCGGAGCCGTAGGCGAGATTGAGGCTGGTCTGCACCCGGTCCCGGGAGGCGTTGCGCACCGCGGCGATCGACTCGGGAGCGAGTACGAGGAGGGCGATCACGACGCCCACGACGGCGTAGGGGAACCCGAGGCTCTTCACAGTGCTCTCGATCGTGGGAGAGAGGACCTTCGCCAGGCCGACCACGGCGACGAGAGAGACCAGGAGGAGGGCCAGGCTGAGGCCAGCCTCGCCCGCCGAGGGCGGGTCGGCGTGGCCGTCCTCGTCGAGGTCGACCAGTCCGGTCATCCGGCCCTGCTCGTCGCTGGTGACCGGGAGGAAGAAGTCGCGGTGACGGACAGTCTGGGTGAAGAGGAAGGCGACGTAGAGGGCCAGCGAGGCGATGGCGGCGAAGACGAGCTGCGAGGTCGAGTACTGCGGGCCTTGCGCCGACGTAGTGAAGCGCGGCAGCACCAGGGTGAGACCGGCCAGGGCGATGACCGTGGCGACCGCGGACCCGGTGCCGGCGGCGTTGAAGCTGACCAGGCCGTGCTTGAGGGCTCCGATCAGGAGCGAGAGCCCGACGATGCCGTTGAGGGTGATCATCACCGCGGCGAAGACGGTGTCGCGGGCATAGGTGCTGGTGTTGTCGCCACCGCTGATCATCAGCATCACGATCAGGCCGACCTCGATCACGGTCACCGCGATCGCGAGGATCAGCGAGCCGAACGGCTCGCCGACCTTGTGGGCGACGACCTCGGCGTGGTGGACCGCGCCCAGCACCGCACCGATCAGCACGGCGCCCACCACGGCGAGGATGGTCCAGTGGTCGTGGCGGAGCCACGCGAAGACCAGCACCACCAGTGCGAGGATCGGCACGACCACTGACCATTGCAGGCGGCCCCGGACCGCTGGCGCACTCATGCGGCGACCCTATCCCGGCGCGGGGCCGCCGACGGGATGCCCGGTACGCGCTCGTAGCCTGAGGGTGTGCCTTCCTCCTACACCCCTCCGGCAGCGTTCAAGACCCGTCCCGATCTGCTGGGGAGGTTCGGCATGGTCGGCTCGACGCACTGGCTGGCCAGCGGCACCGCGCAGGCGGTGCTCGAGCGTGGAGGCAACGCCTTCGACGCGGTGGTCGCGGGTGGGTTCGTGCTGCACGTCGTCGAGCCCCACCTCAACGGGCCGGGTGGCGACCTGGTCGGGATCTTCGCCCCCGCCGGTGGCGAGGCGACGGTGCTGATGGGTCAGGGGCCGGCGCCCGCGGGGGCTTCCGTCGAGCACATGCGGGCAGAGGGGCTCGAGCTGGTCCCCGGCTCCGGGGCGCTGGCGGCCGCCGTCCCAGGTGCGGTCGACGCCTGGCTCATGCTGCTGCGCGACCACGGCACCTGGGAGCTGGCAGACGTGCTCGCCTACGCCATCGACTACGCCCGCAACGGCCACCCGATCCTGGGCCGGGCGGTCTCCACGATCGCCGCCGTGGCCGATCTGTTCCGCGACCACTGGCCCACCTCGGCAGCCCACTGGCTCGTCGACGGCCAGCCGCCCGAGCCCGACACCATGGTCCACAACGAGGCTTACGCCGCCGTGCTCGACCGGCTGGTGGCAGTTGGGGACACCGCAGCGACCCGTGCGGAGCGCATCGACGCCGCCCGTGCTGCTTGGGGCAGCGGGTTCGTCGCGGAGGCGATCGATCGGTTCGTACGCACCCCGCACCGCCACTCCTCCGGAACCGATCATTCCGGAGTGATCAGGTCGGCTGACATGGCCGAGTTCTCGGCTGCGTACGAGAGGCCGGTGACGACGGAGTTCCGCGGCCGCACGATCGCGAAGGCAGGGCCGTGGACCCAAGGCCCGGTGCTGCTGCAGACGCTCAACCTGCTCGAGCCGCTGGACGACGCGCTGCTCGACCCGAGCCGGCCGGAGGGTGCGCACACGATCCTGGAGGCGACCAAGCTCGCCTTCGCCGACCGCGACGCCCACTACGGCGACGGTGCCGATCCCGACGTGATCGAGACTCTGCTGTCCAAGGAGTACGCCGCGATCCGCCGACCCCTGATCGCCGATGCCGCCTCGTCCGAGGTGAGGCCCGGCCTGGGCGCGAAGACCTTCCCGCCGTTGCGGGAGACCTACGACCCGGGTGTGGTCGCGTCCGGGGTGGGGGAGCCGACCGTCTCGCGAGAGGGCGAGACCCGCGGTGACACCTGCCACATCGATGTCGCCGACCGCTGGGGCAACATGATCGCGGTGACCCCGTCGGGCGGCTGGCTGCAGTCCTCGCCCACGATCCCCGAGCTCGGCTTCTGCCTCGGCACCCGGCTGCAGATGACCTGGCTGGAGCCCGGTCTGCCCTCCACGCTTCGTGCGGGGCGCCGGCCTCGGACCACGCTCACTCCGACCCTCGTGCTCCGCGAGGGTCAGGCCGTCACCGCGGTCGGCTCTCCCGGCGGGGACCAGCAGGACCAGTGGCAGCTGCTCTACCTATTGCGCACTCTCGTCGGCGGATATTCGCCTCAGGAGGCCATCGACGCTCCCGCGCTCCACTCGACATCCTTCCCCGGCTCCTTCTGGCCTCGCACCTGGAATCCTGCTGGGGCGGTGCTCGAGGACCGGCTCGGTGCTTCGATCATCGAGGGGTTGCGGCAACGGGGGCATGCTGTTGAGCTGAGCGGAGACTGGTCGCTGGGGCGGCTTTCTGCGGTTACTCGTGATCCGGAGACTGGGACGCTTTCTGCTGCTGCTAATGCTCGGGGCGCTCAGGGGTATGCCGTCGGGCGTTGATGTTCCGCTCGTCGCCCTACCCCGCTGGTCGCCCTACCCCGCTGGTCGCCCTACCCCGCTGGTCGCCCTACCCCGCTGGTCGAGCCGCTGGAGCCGCTAGGCGGAGGCGTGTCGAGACCAACACGGTTCTCGTCGGGGAAACCTCGCTTGGCGACTGTTTCTTCGTTTCTGGGTTCGCCGCCGACCCTTCCTCCAGTGTTTCTCGATCATGCGCCGCGTCAAGAACGGGCTTCGCCCGCCGCTTCGCGGTGGCCTTCGGCCATCCTTGACCCGGCACCTGATCGAGAAAGGATTTCGCCATTATCGGGGCGGCGGCGAGGGTGTGGCGCGGGGATCAGGTTGCTTGTATGCGGACTGCATAAATCAGGCCTGACCAGCAAAAACGGGTGGCGCCGCGGTGCCGTGTCGCATATAATCAGGCGTATGAACGAGACCGTCGACCAGCTCCTTGCCGGGCCGCCGCTGGGCGCGTCCGAGGGTGAGCTGGTCGACTGGATCACTCGGCTCGAAGAAGTGAAGTGCGTCGCTGAGGCGGTTCAGGCAGAAGCAGCGGTACGCCTCGACGAGGCCACCCGCGTCCGGCAGGCCGAGGCAGGGGTTCCTGCCCGGAAGCTCGGCGAAGGTGTCGCCTCCCAGATCGCGTTGGCGCGGCGGGTCTCGCCCGCCAAAGGTGCCAAGCTGCTCGGACTGGCGAAGATCCTCCTCACCGAGATGCCACACACCTTCACCCTGATGAAGGCGGGTCTGTTCTCGCAGTGGCAGGCCACCATCCTCGCCCGCGAAACCGCCTGCCTGGCTCTGGAGGACCGCCGGGTCATCGATTACCAGCTCTGCGCCCTCGGCTCTGACGGTGAGCCGCCAGCGGTGGTGACGATGGGGCTTCGGCAGCTCGAGAACGCCGCCGAGAAGCTCGCGATCACCCTGGACCAGGAATCCGTCGTCGCCCGTGCCGCGAACGCGGAGAAAGACCGCCGGGTCAGCGGGCGGCCGGCCCCGGACACGATGACCTGGCTCGGGGCGCTGTTGCCGGTCAAGGACGGAGTCGCCGTATTCGCTGCGCTGGATCAGGCGGCGAAGGCCGCGCAGGCCGCTGGGGACGAGCGGACCCGTGGCCAGGTCATGGCCGACACCCTCGTCGACCGAATCACCGGCCGAAGCACGACCGGCGCGAAGCCTCGGGTCGAGGTCAAGGTCGT
>NZ_JBEXSD010000052.1:0-44892 GCF_040613495.1 Nocardioides sp. NPDC006273
GACCCTCGGCTGGAAGACACCAGCACAGGTCCTCGATGAGCTACTTTCGAACCCGAACCCACCACCCAGTGTTGCGATGACCGGTTGAATCCGCCGCGACATCCGCTTCACCAGACGCACATAAGCCGACCCGCCGCGACGACTCCCGCAGCGCCGGCCGAGCAGCCCGCGTCGGGGACGGGGGTGGTGCTGGCATGCCAAGCGACCTAGAATTTGCGCATGCATGCAAATACGCAACCTCCGGTCTGGGAGGACGATGTGGTCACCCTCGCTGTCGAGGTGCTGAGGATGTTGGCTGACCCCACTCGCCTCCAGGTGGCGGGGTTGTTGCTGGACGAGGAGCGGTCGGTCTCGGAGCTCGCCGGCATGTTGGACAAGCCGGTGCCGGGGGTCTCGCAGCATCTGGCGAAGATGCGGATGGCGCGCCTGGTGACTACCCGCAAGGAGGGGACCTCGGTGCTCTATCGGGTCGAGAACGGGCATGTGCGCCAGCTGGTCCTCGACACGATCGGGCACGTCGAGCATCTCCTCGACCAGGTGCCGGCGCATCACCGGTCAGCCGAGGAGCCGGCATGACCCATACGCTGCACGATCACTCACGCGACCATGCCCATGACCACAGCCACGACCATGCGCACATGGGCCGGTGGGCCAAGGTCCGGCACGCGGTCTCGGACGTGTTCGGGACGCACTCCCACGATGCGGCGGACCAGGTCGACGAAGCGCTGGAGGCCGACGTACGTGGCCGGCGGGCGTTGTGGATCAGCCTCGGTGTGCTCGCGCTGACCGCCGGTGTCCAGGCGGTCGTCGTTACCTTGACCGGGTCGGTGGCCCTGCTGGGCGACACGCTCCACAATGTCGCGGACGCGCTGACGGCGATGCCGTTGCTCGTGGCGTTCTGGCTTGCCCGGCGTCCGGCGAACGACCGGTTCACCTATGGGTACGGCCGGGCCGAGGATCTCGCCGGGCTCTTCGTCGTCGCCATGATCGCCCTGTCCAGCATCCTGGCGGGCTGGGAGGCGATCGACCGGCTCTTCCATCCGCGCGAGGTCGAGCACGTCTGGGCGGTCGCCGCGGCCGGCGTCGTCGGGTTCTGCGGCAACGAGCTCGTCGCGCGCTACCGGATCCGGGTGGGGCGGCAGATCGGCTCGGCGGCCCTGGTCGCGGACGGTCTCCACGCTCGTACGGACGGCTTCACCTCGCTGGCCGTGGTCCTCGGTGCTGTCGGGGTCGCGGCCGGGCTGCCCTGGGCCGACCCGGTGGTCGGGCTGCTGATCTCCATCGCGATCCTCGGTGTGCTGCGCTCGGCGCTCAAGCAGGTCGGTGCGCGGTTGATGGACGCGGTCACCCCCGAGGACGTACGCAGGGCGAAGGCGGCGGTGAGCACCGTGGACGGCGTCCTCGAGGTCCGCAGCCTGAGGCTGCGCTGGATCGGGCACACCCTCCATGCCGACGGCGACATCGTTGTGCCCTCGGATCTTCGCGTCTCCGCGGGCCATGACATCGCCCACCACGCCGAGGAGCACCTCCTCGAGGCGCTGCCCCGGCTCACCAGCGTGGTCCTCCACATCAGCCCCGACGGCGCGCACGCCTAGGATCTGCGGCGATGAACATCTTCGAATTCGACGGCAAGAGTCCGCAGATCCACCCCGACGCCTGGGTGGCGCCGACGGCGACGCTGATCGGTGACGTACGCCTCGGGCCGAACGCCAGCGTCTGGTACGGCGCCGTGCTGCGTGCTGACATCGGGCCGATCATTATCGGCGAGGGCTCCAACGTGCAGGACAACTCGGTGCTGCACGTACGTCCGGGCTCCTCCCTCGAGCTCGGGGCGCACAGCACGATCGCGCACGGGTGCGTGGTGCACGGGGACCGGATCGGGGCCGGGTCGCTGATCGGCAACGGCGCGGTCGTCTCGGACGCCGTGGTCATCGGCGACGGCTGCCTGATCGCCGCCGGCGCGATGGTGGTCGAGGGGACCGAGGTGCCCGACCACAGCCTGGTGATGGGTGTGCCGGCCAAGGTGCGCGCCACGATCGAGCCCGGCACCAACCCTGCGGCGATCCTGGAGCTCAACGCGCCGGGCTACGTGGCCCTCATGAAAGAGCACAGTATGAAGCTGCGCCGCGCGACCGCACGCCCGGTTCAACCCTGACCCTGAAGTTGAGGTTGAGGGTTGTCTAGGTTGAGGGTTACGCCTCGCCGCAGGCGACGCAGTGGAGCGAGCCGACCCGACGGTCGGCCTCGCAGGCCGAGCACGGGGCGATGGTCTCGCGGCCGCAGCCCTCGCAGTGCTTGCCGCGGACCGGGTAGCCGCAGTAGGGGCAGTCGCCCTTGCGTACGCGCATGGCGGGGATCCGCTTGGCCAGGAGCCGCTGGACCGCGACGAAGACACCGACGGTCGCCACTGCGCCGAAGAGCGACAGGATGAGCGGGCCGAAGTCGGCGTACTCGAAGGTGTAGTGGAATGCGAAGACCAGGGCCATGATCACCCCGGTCGCGGCGAGCGCGAAGCCGAGCGGGAGGAATCGGGAGCCGCTGCGGCGCAGCCGGTAGAGGACCCAGAACCCGATCAGGCAGAGCAGGATGATGAAGCCGAGGCGGATCCCGATCTGGATCGCCTCGTGGCCGGGGATCTCGCACGGCATGACGCCGTCGTTGCACTTGTCCCAGTCCATGTGGCGCGGCCACCAGCCAGCCACCTTGATGTAGAACCACACGGTGCCGACGAGCAGGAAGGCGGTCAGCGCGACCGCCAGGAACCGCTCGGTGCGGGTCGACTCGACCTCGTCGGCGGCGATAGGGGTCTTCATGGAGTGCTCCTGTGGGCTCTGGTGCGGGGGTGGAAGCCGACCTCGAGGCGGCAGTCGAGAGCCGCGGCCACCCGGAGGAGGGTGTCGATCTTGGGTGGGCGGGACCCGGACTCCAGCCGTGCGATCGCCGACTGGGTCGTGCCACAGAGCTCGGCGAGCTCGCGCTGGGACAGGCCGCGCGCGACCCGGTGCTCGGTGACCTGGGTGGCGATACCGACGTAGAACGCGGTGTCCTCGTCGTCGGTGCTCATGAGGTCGAAGATATCGCAGTCCTGCTATGCCTGTCCATAGCGGGACTGCTATCGACTCGGTGAGACGATTCGGGGGCGCGGCAGCGTACGGCCTAGGCTTGGCGCTTGTGAAGACGTTCGACGAGCTCTGGGCCGAGCTGAGTGAGAAGGCCCGGACCCGACCTGCAGGATCCGGCACCGTGGCGCAGCTCGACGCCGGGGTCCATGCGATCGGGAAGAAGCTGGTCGAGGAGGCCGCCGAGTCCTGGATGGCGGCCGAGTACGAGGGCAAGGAAGCGACCGCGGAGGAGATCTCCCAGCTGCTCTACCACGCCCAGGTGCTCATGCTCGCCAGCGGAATCTCGATCGACGACGTCTACTCACACCTCTGAGGGAACTCCATGACCAACTCCATGAACTCCGGCGAAAGCCCCAGTCCGCAGTCGACGACCCGCCCGCTGCGGATCGCGGTGCCCAACAAGGGCTCGCTGTCCACCTCCGCCTCCGAGCTGCTGCGCGAGGCGGGCTACCGCCAGCGCGACGACACCAAGCTCCTGACCCTCATCGACGACGAGAACGGCGTGGAGTTCTTCTACCTGCGTCCGCGCGACATCGCGCTCTACGTCGGCGAGGGCACCCTCGACATCGGCATCACCGGCCGTGACCTGCTTCTGGACTCCGGCGCCAAGGCCGACGAGGTCATCGGGCTCGGCTTCGGCCGCTCCCGGTTCCACTTCGCCGGCCGCGCCGGCGCCTTCACCTCGATCGAGGAGCTCCGCGGCAAGCGGATCGCGACCTCGTACGTCGGGGTCGTCTCCGACTTCCTGGAGCGCGAGGGGATCGACGCCGGCGTGACCCGCCTCGACGGCGCCGTGGAGACCTCCATCCAGCTCGGCGTCGCCGACGCCATCGCCGACGTGGTCGAGACCGGCTCGACGATGAGACAGGCCGGCCTGGAGATCTTCGGCGAGCCGATCATGCGCTCCGAGGCCGTGGTGATCACCCGGTCGGGCGCACAGCTGCCGGCTGAGTACGAGACGTTCAAGCGCCGTCTGGACGGCGTCCTGATCGCGCGCAGCTACGTGATGATGGACTACGACATCCGTGCCGAGTTCCTCGCCGAGGCCTCCGCGATGACCCCCGGTCTCGAGGGACCGACGGTCAGCCCGCTGCACCGCGAGGGCTGGGTCGCCGTCCGCGCGATGGTGCCGCGGGCGGGCTCGCAGAAGCTGATGGACGACCTCTACGCCGTGGGCGCCCGAGCCATCCTGCTGACGGAGATCAATGCCTGCCGGATCTGACCCTGCCGCGCCTGAGCTGCCGGTGACGCTGCCGCACACCTGGCGTCCGCTGGGCGTCCGCGTGATGGCCTGGTTCCTCGTGGCCGCGCTCGGAGTGATGTGCACGATGGTCTGGGTCGGCTTCACACCCGAGATCAAGGCCCAGGTCACCATGTTCGAGCGCCTCACCTTCGGTGCTGTGGGGCTCGGGATCGTGGTCTGCGTGCACGCGCTGACCCGGTCGCGAGTGGAAGCCCGCGCGGACGGCGTCACCGTCGTCAACGGCTACAAGCGTCGTGACCTGGAGTGGGCCGAGATCCTCTCGATCAACTTCCCCCGGGGTGCACCGTGGCCCAACATCGACCTGGCCTCGGGCCACAACATCTCCGTCCACGGAATCCAGGCCTCCGACGGCGCCTCCTCGAAGAAGTCCGTGCGCACGCTGCGGACACTGGTCGACCAGCTCTCCTGAGCGGCGGAGATGGCTGGTCGGCGAACCGCACGCGACGCTTCCCCCAATCCTGAGAAGATCGGCTGACCTGCGGCGAAGGCTGGCCTAGCGTGCTCTCTGTGACCTCTACGTCGTGGACTCGTCTCGCCGCTCCCGGCCTCGCCCTGAGCGCCGTCATCGCACTCGCAACGCTGGCCTCGGCCGAGGCCGCGCCGGTGCACCCGGTCGGCACCTGGGGTGCCGCGGCCGACCTGGTGGGGACCGGTGCAGTCGGTCTGGCGGACCGGTCGGTGCGCAACCTGGTGCACACCTCGCTGGGTGGCTCCGGCGTACGCATCACCCTCTCCAACGTCTTCGGCGACCGTCCGGTGACCTTCGCCTCGGCACACCTCGGTCGGGCGGGGGACGGAGCCGCGGTGGTGCCCGGCACGAACCGGCCGCTGACCTTCGCGGGCGCCGACGAGGTCACCGTCGCCCCGGGCACCGACGTGCTCAGCGACCCGGTCGACGCGACGGTGCCTGCCGATACGACCCTCGCGGTGAGCTTCCACGTCGTCGGCGAGAGCGGCCCGATCACCGGGCACGACGTGGCCACACAGACCTCCTACGTCTCGGGGACGGCCGGCGCGGACGTGGCCGGTCAGGAGTCGGGCGCGGCGTTCACGACGCAGATCTCCAGCTGGTACTGGGTCGAGAGCGTCGTCATCGAGAAGCCCCGCCGGGTCAGGACCGCGGTGTTCTTCGGCGACTCGATCACCGACGGCAACGGCTCCACGGTCGGAGCCGACCGGCGCTACCCGGACGTGCTGGCCGACCGGGTGGCGACGAGCCGGTTCGCCGGCCGGTTCGGAGTGATGAACGAAGGCATCTCCGCCAACCGCGTCCTGGTCGACAGCTCCGGTGGACAGCGTGCTCTGGACCGGTTCCGTCGAGATGTGCTCGAGCAGCCCGGGGTCGCCACGGTCGTGGTGCTGGCGGGTATCAACGACATCCGCTGGGACGATGCCGACGAGGCCTCCGACCTGATCGCCGCCTACCGCGACCTGATCGCGCAGGCGCACGCGGAGGACGTGTGCGTCGTGGGCGCGACCCTGACGCCGTACGAGGGTGGCAGCCGTTACACCCACGCGCGCGAACGGGTGCGGGTCGCGGTCAACGAATGGATCAGGACCTCCGGCGATTTCGACGGTGTCGTCGACTTCGACGCGGCCACCCGTGACCCGGACCGGCCGGCACGGTTCCTCCCCGCGTACGACTCCGGCGACCATCTCCACCCCGGCGACGCCGGCTATGCGGCGATGGCTGAGGCGTTCGACCTGTCGTTGCTGGACTGCGACCGCTGAGCGGTCAGCGCCGCCCCGGCGCAGGCCAGGTCATCGGATCGCGGTGATGCCCCAGAAGACCTCGAGGCGCTCGTCGGGACCGAGCTCGATCAGGTCGGTGCCCGAGTTGAACGCGTCCGGGGGAGCGGTCATCGGCTCGACCGCGAGGCTGCCTCGCGCGGGCGACTGATCGTCGGCGCTGTAGACCATCAGCCACGGGTGGTGCTCGTCGACCCACAGCTCGACGCCACCGTCCGGTCCCTGGATGGTGACCGTGGCCCGCCCGTCCTCCGCGCGGTCGAGATCGGTGAAGGCGTGGTCGAGGACGATGTCCCCGATGGTCTTGGCGGAGGTGAAGTCGTAGGCCGTCGCGGCTGTCGTCTCGCTCGTCGTGGGCAGCTTGCGCTCGGGGTCCGAGAGCAGGCGGGTCCGCGCCGGGAGAGTGAGGGTCCAGGTATCGACCGGGCCGGCGCCGACGGTGAGATACGGGTGGGCGCCGGACGCGTACGGCGCAGGGGAGTCGGCGTGGTTGGTCGCGGACTGGGTCACGGTCAGCCCGTCGGGCCCCACCGCGTACGTCACCTCGAGGTCGAGGGTCCAGGGATAGCCGCTCTGCGCCATCAGTCGGGTCGCGAGGGTGACCGAGTCCTTGGCCTCCTCGATGGGCAGCCACTGCGCCCACCGCACCAGCCCGTGGGAGGCGTTGTCCCGCGAGGCCTCGGTGAGCCCGAGCTGGTGGCTCCTTCCGGCGAACTCGTAGCGCCCGTCGCGGATCCGGTTGGGCCACGGCGCCAGCAGCTGCCCTTTGCCGCCGCTGGACTGCTCCTCGTCGCCGAAACCGGCGACCAGCTCCCGCCCCTCGTAGGACAGCAGCCGCAGCGCGCCACCACTCTCCGTCACCGTCGCGGTGTAGCCCCCGCCGTCGATCGTGAACTGCTCTCCACTCGGTCTAAGCACGTGTACAGGCTATCCAGTCGCCACGATGATGTCGGCGCGGGCGGCGGTCTGGTCGCGCGCGAAGTGCTCGGTCTCGGCCGCAGCCCAGGCGTCCCAGCGGGGCGCGAAGGTGTCGCCGTCGCGGTCGACGCCGCGTCGCCGGCGCTCCTCCTCGGGCGCGTCGACCCAGGCGAGGGCGGTGCGGAAGCCGTCGTACGCCGCGGCGCCGCTCCCGACGCCCTCGATGACGAGCAGCGGGCTCGGCGGGACCAGCACGGTCTCGGCGAGCTCGCGTGCGTGCCAGTCGTAACGGCGGTAGGAGCCCGCGGCTCCCTGGACGAGGGGGAGCAGGATGGTCTCGAGCTGGGCGATGCCCTCGGCGAGGCCCTCCCAGCCGGCGTACAGGTCGTCCATGTGGACCACCGGCGCCTGCGTCATATCGGCCAGGGCGGTGGCCAGCGTCGTCTTCCCGGAGCCGGCGGGGCCGTCGACGCAGATCAGCCGGCCCGGACCGAGGGTGGCCGGGCGGCTCATCGCGATCATCAGCAGATCGGCGGAGGGGGAGTCGGTCAACTCAGGAGATGCCGTACTTCTTCAAGATGTCGTTGACGTCGGCCAGATCGTCGTCGTCCTCGTCGATCACCGGGCTCTTGGCCGTCTTCGGAGCCGCGACCGAAGCCGGGCCGGCCGAGCCGGCGGGTGCGGCACCGGCCGCTCCCTTCCTGGCCGCACGGCTCGGCTTCTCCTTGGTGGGCAGGAGGCGGGCGAGGAAGATGAGCACGATCGCGAGCGCGGCGATGCCGAACCCGATCCAGACCGTCGGGCTGAAGACCAGGCGCGCGGCCCAGTCGGCGATCGCGTCCACGATCCTGCCGCCGGCGCGCAGGAGACCGGTCAGGTAGGCCGCCGGGGCGAGCAGCGTCCACCCCAGCGCTTTCACGCCGGCTCCGAGGCCACGCCGTCGGAGCGCGACCCAGGTCCAGATCGCGCCCAGAACGGTGAGCGCGGCGGCTAGTGCGAGGTAGGCGCCTTGGTCCATACCTGCAGTCTTCCACTCTCCTGGTCGTCTCACACCCGGACTGTCCCTGATGTCGGCCCTGATGTTCCTCTGCGGTTCAATGGGGGCGATGAACGAGAAGCGACTCCTCGGCACTGCGTTCCCCGGTGACACCGGCGAGGCCAGCCCCGAGGTCGAGGCCGTGCTGAGGTCGTACGCCGCGGGTCAGGCCACGCAGGCCGACGTGCTCACCACCTTGGCCGCTGCCCGTGTCCTGGTGCCCGTCGTCGCGGTGCTGGGCGAGGTCGAGGTCGACGAGGCCGGTCTGGCCCACGACAAGACCTCCGACATGGCCACCGTGCTGCTCACCGGCGCCGACGGGCGCCAGGCGCTGCTCGGGTTCACCGGCATGGCGCCGCTGCGGGCGTGGCAGGCCGAGGCGCGGCCGGTGCCGGTCGGGTTGCGTGACGCCGCCCAGGCCGCGGTCCATGACGGAGCCGATGCCCTCGTGCTCGATCTCGCCGGGCCGGTCCCGTTCGCGATCGAGGGAGACGACCTGCGCAAGGTGGCCGAGGGCTGGCAGCTGGCGACGGTCGGGCAGCGTACGGCCTGGGTGCGACCCTGAGGGTTTGGCCCGACGCCCGGAGCGCTCCGGGGATTGGGCCGGTGCGGAATGTTGCAGTAGTGTTCCGTGTTGACCGATCAGACCGACGTACGCCGTGGGTCTGATCCAACAAGCGGAGATCACGAAAGCGTTCTCCCACCCGCATCGACCGCGAGCAACAAAGGTCGTCGGGTCCGGTCCCGAAGACGATGTCCCAGGAGTTTCATGGGACAGACGATTCGGTGGTGCGAGCCCTGCTCGGGTGAGCGTCCTGACTGGCTTCCGCTTGTGACAATCAAGCGGAAGCCATTTTTGATTTCCGGACCGCTCGTGCACGCGGCCCGGAGACCGAGATCCAGAGCCTCCGCAGCCACAACAACTGGAGGACACATCAGCACTGAGCTTCGTATCAACGACCGGATCCGGGTTCCCGAGGTCCGCCTCGTTGGTCCCAACGGAGAGACGGTCGGCATCGTGCCGACCCCTGACGCGCTGCGCCTGGCCCAGGAGGCCGATCTCGACCTGGTCGAGATCGCCCCGCAGGGCAAGCCGCCGGTCTGCAAGCTCATGGACTACGGGAAGTTCAAGTACGAGAACGCCCAGAAGGCCCGTGAAGCCCGTCGAAACCAGACGAACGTGATCATCAAGGAGATGAAGCTTCGTCCGAAGATCGACAAGCACGACTACGAGACCAAGAAGGGTCACGTCGTGCGGTTCCTCAACGCCGGGGACAAGGTCAAGATCACGATCATGTTCCGCGGTCGTGAGCAGCACCGTCCCGAGCTCGGATTCCGCCTGCTGCAGAAGCTCGCCGAGGACGTCGAGGAGCTGGGCTTCGTCGAGTCCTCGCCGAAGCAGGACGGCCGCAACATGACCATGGTCATCGGTCCGCACAAGAAGAAGGCCGACGCCAAGGTCGAGGCCAAGGAGGCCAAGGAGGAGAAGGCCGCCGAGCGTGCCGCCGACGAGGCCGCCGAGAAGGCGGAGCGTTCGGCTGCCAACGCTGCGCGTCCGGCCTCCACTCCGAAGGTCAAGCGCCGCTCGGAGAACCTCGACCCCGATATCGACGTCTGAGCCTCCCGGGCCCAGCAAGAGACTTCCGCCGCCGCGGCGCCCCGTGACCGGCCGGACGACGAGAGAGAGAAGAACATGCCGAAGAACAAGACCCACTCCGGTTCCAAGAAGCGCTTCAAGGTGACCGGTTCCGGGAAGATCCAGCGCCTGCAGGCCGGCCGTAAGTCCGGCGCTGCGTTCGCCTCCGCGCCGACGACCGGTTCGCGCAAGAAGCACCGTCGCAACGCTGGTCTGGTGGAGCTCGCTCCCGCCGACGTCAAGCGCGCGAAGAAGCTTCTCGGTCGCTGACCGCTGATCACCCGAACTTTCCCCAAAGCATTCAAGGAGCACTGAAATGGCACGCGTCAAGCGCGCAGTGAACGCTGCGAAGAAGCGTCGCACCACCCTCGAGCGGGCCTCGGGTTACCGTGGCCAGCGTTCGCGCCTCTACCGCAAGGCGAAGGAGCAGGTCACTCACTCCCTGGTCTACGCCTACAACGACCGCCGCAAGAACAAGGGCAACTTCCGCAAGCTGTGGATCCAGCGGATCAACGCTGCCGCGCGCGCCGAGGGCATGACCTACAACCGCTTCATCCAGGGTCTCCACCTGGCCGGCATCGAGGTCGACCGCAAGATCCTCGCCGACCTCGCCGTCAACGACGTGGCCGCGTTCAACGCGATCGTCGCCCAGGCCAAGGCCGCGCTGCCGGAGGACGTCAACGCCCCGGCTTCGGCCTGAGTCATATGACGCCTCTCTCCGCGAGTAACGCTCGCGTCAAGGAGGCTCGCAAGTTGAGCCGCCGCTCGGTACGCACCGAGCGGCGGCTCTTCGTTGCCGACGGCCCGAAGGCGGTCGAGGGTGCGCTCGGCGTCCCGGGCTGCGTGCAGGAGATCCTCGCGACCGAAGCCGGAGCCGATACGTACGCCTCGATGCTGGCCGACCAGCCGGTCACGCTCGTCGATGACCGGGCGATGGCCGGGCTCTCCGACTCGGTCACCCCGGCCGGGGTGGTGGCGCTGTGTCGCTTCCTGGACGTTCCGCTCGCCGACATCGCCGGCCCGCTCGTGGTGATCTGTGCCGACGTACGCGATCCCGGCAACGCCGGCACCGTCATCCGCTGCGCTGACGCGGCCGGTGCCTCCGGGGTCGTCCTCGCGGGCGACTCGGTCGACCTCTACAACCCCAAGACCATCCGGGCCTCGGTCGGCTCCGCGTTCCACCTCCCCGTCGCCATCGAGCGCGACCCGCTGGCGGCGGTCAAGGCCGCCGAGGCCGCGGGCCTGACCGTCCTGGCGGCCGACATGCACGGCACCGCGGACCTCTTCACCGCCGACGAGCTCCTCGCCCGACCCACTGCGTGGCTGATGGGCAACGAGGCCTGGGGCATCCCGGCCGAGCTCGCCGCCGAGGCCGACGAGATCGTGAGCATCCCGATCTTCGGCAAGGCCGAGTCGCTCAACCTCTCCACCGCCGCCGCGCTCTGCCTCTATGCCAGCGCCAAAGCCCAACGCCGAGACGTCAGTTCCTGACGTCGAAGGGTCGATCGGCCTCGGAGGCTCCGGGGCTCGGCGTTCCAGCTCCCAGCAAGACGCGGTCGCGCCGAACGGGTAGCGCCGCCCAGAGCGCCACGGCGATGTAGACGACCTGCTCGGGGAGACGGAACCAGAGCGGCGTCGCCGGATCGCCGTTGAGCGGGATGTTCGCGGACGCGGCGTAGATGTTGGCGGGCAGCAGCAGGACGAAGAGCACGGCCAGTCCGACTCCGGCAGCCGAGCGGGTCCGAGCGATGACGAGCCCGATGGCGCCCAGAAGCTCCAGGACGCCGGTGCCGTAGACCGCAAGGCTGGGGAACGGGACGAACGCCGGGACCATCGCGACCAGGTCGTCGTGGCTGGGCATCATCGTGACGCTGTCCGGCACGAAGTGCGCGCTCCCGGTGAACAGCAGCAGCACCGCCAAGCCGTGGGTGGCACTGGATCGCCAGGTCGCGAAGCGGCTCACGCCGAGGGCGCCGAGCAGTCGAAAACCGGCCGTGGGAACGATGAGAAGCATGAGTGTTTCGAGCATGAGTGCTTTCCTCCGACATTGAAGTTACCGTCGGTAAGATAGGCTCGCCCTGAGATGTTGTCAATGGTAAGATTCTGGCGTGACCGACCGGAACTACCATCACGGGGACCTGCGCAGAGCTGCGCTCACCGCGACCGTCGAGGCGCTCGAGGACGGCGGCGGACCTGCCGCGCTCAGCATGCGCGACGTCGCCCGGCGGGCGGGTGTTTCGCATGCGGCGTTCTCCCACCACTTCGGCGGAAAGCGCGGTCTGCTCGCGGCGGTCGCGGCCGAGGGCTACGACCTGCTCGCGGACGCCCTGTCTGCTGCCGGTGACGACCTGATCGAGGCCGGGGTGGCGTACGTGCGGTTCGCGGCAGGGCACCCGGCGCACTTCGAGGTGATGTTCAGCCCGGAGCTCTACGATCGCGATGTGCCGGAGGCCGCGGCCGCGGGGTGGCGCGCCAGGCGGGCGCTCACCGAAGCGCTGTCGGCATCGGCCAACGAGACCACCGAGCTGGCTGCATGGTCGATGGTGCACGGCTTCGCCAGCCTGTGGCTCAGTGGCTCGATTCCGCACGGCCCTGCCGATGACGCCGGGGACTTCGCGCGCCCGGTCATCCGGCTGCTGGCCGTGCCCTGAGGGACGGTGTCCAGCAAGGTTCTGGCCTTCGCCGGTGTCTTGACCTTCGTCTGGCCTGAAGGGTGAAGGTGGCGCTCATGGACGAGCCACTGTTGACGATCGGGGCGTTCGCACGGGCCGTGGGCCTGACCGCGAGCGCGCTGCGCCACTACGACGAGTGCGGGTTGCTGGTGCCGGCGGAGGTCGACACCGGGACCGGCTATCGCTACTACACGCCCGAGCTCGCCGACCGGGCTCGGCTGATCGTCGGCATGCGCGAGGCCGGGGTCCCGATCGAGACGATGCGGGTGGTGCTCGACTCGCCGGCCGCTGAGGCCAGGGCCGCGCTGGCGGAGTTCCTCGAGGACCAGAGCGCACGCACGGCGCGGGCCGAGGAGGCCGTACGCGACGTCCTGGCGGCCGTCGATGCCGGCCCTGCCGCCAGGCCGGCGCTGGTCGAGCTGTCCGGTCCCGTGCTGGCCGCGGCGATCCGTCAGGTTCGGCACGCGGCCGAGTCCGACCCGGCCTCCGAGCTCGCCTCGGTCCTCATCGACGTCGGTGGCGCCGGCGTCGACGTGGTGGCGACCAACCGCTACTGGATGGCGGTGCGATCGCTGCCGGCAGCGGCGGAAGGCGACGGTGGCCGAGCGGTGCTCGCCCTTCCCGACGCCGCGGCACTCGCCGACCGGCTCGACTCGATCACCACGGCTGAGCTCCACATCGCCGACGGCACTCTGACGCTCGCCAGCCAGGAGCTGGGCCGCGACACCACCTACCCCGCCCACCGGCTCGTGCTCGCCGGCCTCGAGCCGGCCCGCACCCGCGCAGTGCTCGCCAGGACCGACCTGCTCGCCGGTCTGGATGCTGCCGCCTACGCCGAGGTCGACCTCTTCCTCGGCGACCAGACACGTCTCCGCTCGCCGAGCACCGCCGAGCCGAGCGACGTACGCGGCGTGGTGGCCGGCCCGCCGATCCGGCTCCGCGTCGGCACGGCATTGTTCGGGCGCGCGCTGGCTGCGTCCTTGGGGGACGAGGTGCAGCTGGCGGTGACCTCGCCGGACCGGCCGGTGGTGCTCACCTCGCCGTACCAACCCGGCTTCACCGTGCTGGTCATGCCCGTGCGCCACGACCCCGCCGGATGAGAATGGACGGGAATCGACCGGCTCGCCTCACTTGATACCCCACCGGGTCTGATACACGAAAGGTAAATCTGTTTCACTCGGGGTGCGGAGGTTCTCTCAGGGCGATGCGAAGGAGCACGGCATGACGAACGTGAGCAGACGAAGACTGTTGGCCTCGGGCGGTGCGGCGGCTGCCGCGGGCGCGACCCTCCCGCTGTGGACGTGGTCGCCGAGCGCCTCGATCGCGGGCACGGGTGCGGGCCTGGACCCCGACCATGTCTGGGACGTCCGGGCCGATCCGGTCATCGAGCGCCTCTACGGCGAGGGGATCGACAAGGTCGCCGAGGTCAACGAGGCCCTGTTGGGCTGGACCACCAACGACCAGCCGCTTCCCGACGGTCTGCCGGGTTATCTGGTCGACTTCATCGAGGAGGCGCGCCGGCTTCCGGCCTGGGCCGACCAGGGGAAGCTGAAGCTGGCCGGCACGTTCAACGAGGAGAGGTACGGCTTCTTCCTCGCTCTGCTCTACACCCTCGGCAGCGGCCTGATCAGCTGCGCGATCAAGCGCGAGGCCTGGTCGGTCTACTACTCCTACGGCGGGTCCGACATGCGCGACCGGATCGCCAAGACGACCGTGCTCGGCTACGACGTGATGGACGCCCAGGGCTGGACCGCATCGGGCCGGCTCATGGTCAACTCGGTCAAGACCCGGATGGTCCACGCCGCGGTGCGTCATCTGCTGCCGCAGTCTCCGCACTGGTCGGGCGTCGGCGCCGGGCAGAAGATCCCGATCAGCCAGGCCGACATCCTGGTCACCTTCCACAGCCTCGGCACCTGGGTGATGAAGAAGTTCACCGAGTGGAACATCGCGCCGAGCCAGGAGCTCGCCGACGCGTTCCTGCACGCCTGGAACGTCGACCTCCACCTCCTCGGCGTGCAGGAGCAGTATCTGCCGAAGGACTGGGCCGCGGCGTACGCTCAGTACGACCAGGTGATGGGCCCGGCGACCGGCGGCACCCGGGAGGGCGTCGAGCTCGCCCAGGCGCTGCTCGACGCGGCGATCGGCGAGGGCAACCCGCTGCTGCGCCACGAGCTGGAGTCGCTGGGGCGGTACGTGATCGGGGATGCGTACGCCGACATGATCGGCTTCGACAGGGACCCGCTGCTCGCGCCGCTGTGGGCGACCACGGTGCCGCTGCTGGTGACCTCCTACCAGAGCACCGTCCCCAACATCCCGATCGTCTCCAACCTGCTACCTGAAGCGGTGCACACCTTCATCAAGATCTACTTCTCGCCCGGGGACCCGGCGCCGATCACGCTCCCGTTGGGGAATCGGCCGCAGTAGCGGCCCAAGACCGTGAGGCCGTCTAGGGTGTCGGCGTGGACGCCAGAGAACTCGCCGATGCCCTGCCCGACGGTGTCGTCGTCGCCGATGCGGCCGGCGCGGTCGTCCTGGTCTCCGCCTTGGCCGGACGGATGCTCGGTGTGGATCCGCACGCGAGCCTGGGGCGGCCGCTGGGTGACGTACTCGCACTGAGCAACACCGAAGGGCAGACCTGGGCCGAGGCCAACCGGCCCTACGACACCTTGCGGACCGTCACCGGCACCCCCGAGCAGGCCTGGCTGCTGCCGGACGGCACCGAGGTGCTGGTCGTCTCGACGATCCGGCGCCCGTCCCTGGCCGCGCCGGTCGAACAGGTCGCGATCTCGCTGCGTTCGGGCAGGGGCCGCAAGCGCCTGGACCGCGAGCGGTCCGACCTGGTCGCGACCGTCGCCCACGAGCTGCGCTCGCCGCTGACCGGGGTCAAGGGATTCGTCCAGGCGCTCCTGAACCGGTGGGACAAGCTCAACGACGATCAGAAGAAGCTGATGCTCAGGACGGTCGCCTCCGACTCCGACCGGCTCTCGAGGCTGATCGCCGAGCTCCTCGACGTCGCCCGGATCGACACCGGTCGGCTGCAGCTCTATCCGCGCGCCAGCGACGCGTCCGTGCTGGTCGCCCGGGTGGTCGAGTCGGTGAGTTCGGCCACCTCGCGGCCGATCGAGCTCCATGTCGAGGGCGGGATCGACGGCGGGACCGACGGCGCGGCCGAGGACGAGCTGGAGATCCACGCCGACCCGGACAAGTTCACCCAGGTCGTCACCAACCTCGTCGAGAACGCCGTACGCCACGGCGACGGCGTCGTCACCGTGAGCCTGGGCGCGTCGCCGGACGACCCCGCCCAGGTCCTGCTGGTCGTCGAGGACCACGGTGAGGGCATCCCTGGCGAGCTCCGCCAGCGCGTGTTCACGAAGTTCTGGAAGCACGGCGCCCGAGGCGGCTCCGGCCTGGGGCTCTACATCGTCGGCGGCCTCACCCATGCCCACGGTGGCTCGGTCAGGATCGCCGACGCCGACAGCGGCGGCGCGCGCATCGAGGTCACCTGGCCCAGGGAGCAGCCCGCCACCTGAGACCGCCGGCTCGGCGCGAGTCTCACGCACCCGCGCCGAGCGGGCGGGTCAGGCGCGGGAGCGGGCCAGCAGGAAGATGAAGTACGGCGCGCCGATGAGCGCGACGACCAGGCCGGCGGGGACCTGCGCGGGGCTGATCGCGGTGCGGCCGATGGTGTCGGCGACCACGAGGAGCAACGCCCCGACCAGGATGGCGACCGGGACGACCCGCGCGCTTCGTGCGCCGACGAGCGCCCGGGCGATGTGCGGGGCGACCAGGCCGACGAAGCCGACGACGCCGACCGCGGAGACGGCCATCGCGGTGAGCACCGCGGCGGTCAGCAGGATCAGCAGTCGAGCCCGCTCCGAGGAGACCCCGACGAGTCGCGGCGTGTCCTCGTCGAGCGTGAGCAGGTCGAGCTCGCGGCGCATCACGAAGGCGATCGGGATCGCGACAGCCAAGGCGACCGCGACGGGGATGACCTGCTCCCAGCTGCGCCCATAGGTCGAGCCGGAGAGCCAGGTGTAGATCCGCGGCGTGTCCCACGGGTTGGAGCGCACCAGCAGGAAGGTGCTGAGGGAGACCGATCCGTACCAGACGCCGATGCCGATGAGCACCAGCCGGTCGGTGTCGATCCCATGCCGCCAGGCCAGGCCGTAGACGAGACCGAAGGCGACCAGCGCACCTACTGTCGCGGCGATGAGCACGGAGGTGGTCGATGCGGCGGCGGAGGTGCCGCCGCTCCAGCCCGTCGACAGACCGGTCACCACGACGACCGCGCCCACGCCCGCGCCGCCGGTGATGCCGAGGATCCCGGGCTCTGCCAGCGGGTTGCGGCAGGTGGCCTGGACGAAGGAGCCGGCGAGCGCGAGGGCGCCACCGGCGAGGACGGCCGCGCCGACACGTGGCGCCCGCTCGTCGAGCGCGAACCGGACCAGCGGGATGCCCTCGCCCTGCAGCCAGGCGACGATGTCGCCGGTGTAGAGCCACTGGTGGCCGGCGAGCAGGGCGACGACGATGGCGCCGAGGGTCAGGGCGAGCAGGAGGACGAGCACGACGAGGAACCGGACCCGGCTGCGGATCGTGACGGTGGCGCCCGGCGGTCGGCGGGTGGGGCCGGAGTCGCGTCCGCCGCGTGCCAGGAGCACCATCACGATGGCACCGGCGATCGTCGTGGTCACCCCGGTCGGGACGGACATGGCCTCGTCCGGTCCGAGCGCGGCGCGGACGACGACGTCCGCGACGACGACGACGAGCGCGCCCACCAGACCGGCGGCAGGCAGCAGGACGGCGTGCCGGTTCAGGGCCGGGACGAACCGGCCCAGCAGACGCACCAGGACGGGGGCACAGAGACCGACGAAGCCGATCGGCCCCGCCAAGGTGACCGCCGCCGAGGTGAGCAGCACGGAGAGAACGGTCCCGATCGCCCGGGTGGAGCGGACCGGCACCCCGAGGACCGAGGCGGCGTCGTCGCCCGCGGAGAGCAGGTCGAGCCGGCGCGCCAGCAGCAGGCCGGCGACCGTCGCGACGATCACCACCGGAGCCACCTGCCAGAACGCCTGCAGACCGAGCTGGCTCAGCGAGCCGCTGCCCCAGGCGAACAGGCTCGTGGTCTCCTCCGAGTAGAGGATGAGCAACGTGGACGTACCGGCCTGGAGGGCGAGCGCGACGGCGGACCCGGCCAGGATGAGGCGGGTCGTGGACGTGCCCGCGCCACCGGCGAGAGCGAGCACGATACCGGCGGCCATCAGGCCGCCGAGGAAAGCCGTGAGGCCCGAGGCCCACAGCGGGACCGACAGACCGAGCGCGGCGACCAGCGTCACCGCGAAGTAGGCCCCTCCCGTCACGGCCAGCGTGTCGGGCGAGGCCATCGCGTTGCGGGCGAGCGACTGCAGCAGCGCCCCGGCGACACCGAGGGCGAACCCGACCGCGATGCCCGCGGCGAGGCGTGGGATCCGCGAGCCGGTGATGATGTCCACCGTCGACGCGGTCGCGCCGTGGATCTGCTCACGCCCGAGCATCGCGTCGAGGAAGTCTGCGGGGCCGACCCCGGAGGTGCCCTGGGTGAGGTGCCAACCGGCGGTCAGCAGCAGCCCGGCGAGCAGGCACAGGAGGACGACAGAGGCGCCTCCGGTACCCGCCCGCGGGGCGTTGGCGGCATCGGTCACTTGTCGAGCAGGTCCACGTACGCGTCCAGCACCTGCTCGGCGGAGCGGGGACCCCCGAAGGTCCAGATGCTCGCGGGGAAGGCGTGGGTGCGGCCCTCGCTCACGGCGGGGATCGACTTCCAGACCTTGTTCTTGGCCAGCTCGGCGTTGATGTCGCCGGCGGGGTCGACGGTGCCGGTGTGGAAGAAGGTGGCGTCGCCGAGCGTGGACATGCCCTCGATGTCGGTCTGCCCGAGGCCGTACGCGGGGTCGACCTCGCCGGTCCAGGCGTTCTTCAGCCCGATCTCCTCGCCGAGCTCACCGATCAGCGAGCCCTGGCCGAACGGGCGGATCGCCACGTTGGCGCCGTCGATCCAGCCGTCGAAGTAGACGAACTCGGTGCCCGCGGCATCGGCCTCCGCGACCGCGTTCTTGGAGGCGGCGAGCTTGTCTTCGAACTCGCCGACGACCGTCTCGGCCTGCTCCTCACGGCCGGTCGCCTCGGCGATCATCTCGAAGGTGGTCACCATGTTGGCGACGGGGTCCTTGGCGTCGGCGCCCTTGGTGGCGAGGACGGGGACGTCGTACTCGGCGAGCTGCTTGAGGATCTCGTCGTCGGCGGTGTAGGCCTCGACGACGATCAGGTCGGGGTTGGTGCCGAAGAGCGTCTCCAGGTTCGGCTCGCCCCGGGTGCCGACCTCGGTGACGCTCTCGGGGAGCTCCTCGGCGGAGTCCCAGGTGCGGAAGCCCTCGCCGTCGGCGACCGCGACCGGGTCGACGCACAGCGTGAGCAGGTCCTCGGTCTGCTGCCACTCGAGGACCGCGACCCGCTCGGCGGGCTTGTCGAGCTCGACCTTGTTGCCGAAGGCGTCGGTCAGGCTGACCGGGCCGGTGGAGGTCGCGACGCCCTCGCAGCCAGCGGTTGCCTTCTTCTCGGGCTCGCCGGACTCGGCAGCCGTGGTGGTCTGTCCGCACGCGGCGAACATCAGGGCGCCTGCCGCCGTCAGGGCAGCAGTCGTCGTACGTCGAAACATCGTCTTTCCTCTTCGTGTCCGCCGGCATCAATGCCGGGCGTGATGCCTGCCGCGTGGCTCGACCCGGACGCGCCCGGTCTCCAGATCGGAGGTCACCTCGATCGGGAGCCCGTACACCTCGGAGAGGTGTTCGGCGGTGAGCACGTCAGCGGGGTCGCCGACGGCGTGCACATCGCCGTGGTGCAGCAGTACGACCTGGTCCGCCACTGCGGCGGTCTGGTTCAGGTCGTGCAGGACGACGCCGATGGCCGTCCCGTGGTGGTCCGCGAGGTCGCGGACCAGGTCAAGGATCTCGACCTGGTAGCGCAGGTCGAGATGGTTGGTGGGCTCGTCCAGGAGCAGCACACCCGTGTCCTGGGCCAGGCAGCTGGCCAGCCACACCCGTTGCAGCTCACCCCCGGAGAGCTGGTCGACCGAGCGGTCCGCCATCTTGGCGGTCCCGGTGAGCTCCAGCGCCCGGTCGATGCTCGCCAGGTCCTCCTCCGTCAGCGCGGCGAAGCGGCGCCGGTGGGGATGACGCCCGAAGCCGACGACGTCGCGGACGGTCAGGCCGGAGGGGTGCGGGCGGGACTGGGAGAGCAGCGTGACCTTGCGCGCGAACGCCCGTGCGTTCAGCGGCGCGCTGTCGGTGCCGTCGAGCTGGACCGACCCGGAGGTCACCCGGTGAAGCCGGGCCAGGGAGCGCAGCACTGTGGACTTTCCGGAGCCGTTCGGTCCGATCAGCGCGGTCACCCGGCCCGCCTCGAGACCGATCGAGACGCCATGGACCACCGTGGCACGGGCATAGCCGAGGACGAGGTCGTGACCGGAAAGGGCGGGGGGCATGAGGTGAGGCTAGCCTAACTAAATCCGGTCTCGTCTAGAGGGGCCCGCCATTCGGTCGGCAAATTCCTGAACCGGCGACACCCTTCACCGGTTACCGGTTCGCGTCTCGGGGCACCGGATTCCTACACTGGCGCTCACACACTCGACGCGACGAAAGCCAGTGATGTCCGGTCCCAACACCGACTATGACCCGGTAGAGGTCACACCCTTGAAGGCTGAGGAGGTCGAGGCCGCGCGCGATGCCGCGCTGAAGGCCATCGACGCCGCGACCAGTCTCGAGGAGCTCAAGCAGACACGGCTCGACCACGCCGGCGACCGTTCGCCGCTGGCCTTGGCCAACCGCGAGATCGGCGCGCTGCCGCCGGCAGCGCGCAAGGAGGCCGGTCAGCGCGTCGGGAAGGCGCGTGGCGCGGTCAACCAGGCGCTCGCCGCGCGGCAGAAGGTGCTCGAGGCCGAGCACGAGGCGCGGATGCTGGTGGAGGAGACCGTCGACGTGACGCTCCCGACCGACCGGCAGCCGACCGGTGGGCGGCACCCGCTCACCACCGGCGCCGAATACATCGCCGACATCTTCGTGGCGATGGGCTGGGAGGTCGCCGAGGGTCCGCTCATCGAGGCCGAGTGGCTCAACTTCGACGCCCTCAACCTCGGCCCGGACCACCCCGCCCGCACCATGCAGGACACCTTCTGGACCGAGCCGGCCGAGAACCACGTGGTTCTCCGGACCCACACCTCGCCCGTCCAGGCGCGGACGATGCTCACCTGCGAGGCGCCGATCTACGTGGTGTGCCCGGGGCGGGTCTTCCGCACCGACGAGTACGACGCGACCCACTCGCCGATGTTCCACCAGGTCGAGGGCCTCGCCATCGACGAGGGCATCTCGATGGCGAACCTGAAGGGCACCCTGGACCACTTCGCCACCCAGATGTTCGGCGAGGGCATCGTGACCCGGTTCCGGCCGTCGTACTTCCCCTTCACCGAGCCGTCGGCGGAGGTCGACCTGACCTGCTTCGTCTGCCGTGGCGCCCAGGTCCTCGACGCCGGAGACGGTCAGATGATCACGTGCCGCACCTGCAAGGGCGAGGGCTGGATCGAGTGGGGCGGTTGCGGGATCGTGAACCCGCGCGTGCTGGTCGCCTGCGGTGTCGACCCCGAGAAGTACAGCGGATTCGCGTTCGGGATGGGCATCGACCGCACCCTGATGTTCCGCACCGGCCTGTCCGACCTGCGCACCCTCTTCGAGGGCGACGTCCGGCTTACTACTGCTTTCGGGAGTGAACTGTGAAGGCCCCCCTCTCCTGGATCAAGGAGTACGTCTCGCTGCCGGAAGAACTCGGCATCGAGGAGATCACCGACCGGCTGACCGCGCTCGGCCTCAAGCTGGAGGCGATCGAGACCTCGGGTGCCGGCATCGAGGGCCCGCTCGTGGTGGGCCAGGTGCTCTCCTGCGAGCCCGAGCCGCAGAAGAACGGCAAGGTCATCAACTGGTGCACCGTCGACGTCGGTGACGCCAACGGGACCGGTGAGCCGCAGGGGATCGTCTGCGGCGCGCACAACTTCAAGCCCGGCGACAAGGTCGTGGTGATCCTGCCCGGTGGGGTGCTGCCGGGCAACTTCCAGATCTCGGCGCGCAAGACCTACGGCCACATGTCGGCCGGAATGATCTGCTCGGCCCGCGAGCTCGGGCTGGGGGAGGAGGCCGACGGCATCATCGTGCTGCCGGCAGACGCTCCCGCACCCGGGACCGACGCCCGTGAGGTGCTCGGGCTCGGTGAGGAGGTCATCGAGTTCGAGATCAACCCCGACCGGGCCTACGCGCTGTCGATGCGCGGTATCGCACGTGATGCGGCGCTTGGCTTCGATGTTCCCTTCCACGACCCGGCGCAGGTCGATTCGCCGATCGCTGACGGGTCGGGCTACCCGGTCCGCCTCGAGGACAACGGCTGCGACTTCTTCGTCACCCGGGTGATCACCGGGTTCGACCCGACGGCACCGACGCCGGAGTTCATCGTGAAGCGGCTCGAGGCCACCGGCGTACGCTCCATCTCGCTGGCCGTCGACGTCTCCAACTACGTGATGATGGAGCTCGGCCAGCCGACGCACTGCTACGACCGCGCGAAGCTGAGCGGCGACATCGTGGTGCGGCGGGCGAGCGCGGGCGAGAAGATCACCACGCTCGACGACGTCGTGCGGGAGCTGTCGCCCGAGGATCTGCTGATCACCGACGACTCCGGCCCGATCGGCATCGCCGGTGTCATGGGCGGGGCGTCCACGGAGATCTCGGCGTCGACCACGGACATCGTGGTCGAGGCCGCGCACTTCGACCCGACCACCGTCTTCCGCTCTCAGAAGCGGCACAAGCTCGGTTCAGAGGCGTCCAAGCGCTTCGAGCGTGGCGTCGACCCGCTGCTGCCGCCCGCTGCGGCTCAGCGTGTCGTCGAGCTGCTCGTCGAGCACGGCGGCGGCCAGGCCATCGGTGTCTCCGAGGTCGGTCCCGGCGCCTCGCCCGAGACGCGTGAGCCGTTCCGGACCATCACCATCCCGATCGACCTGCCGGCCCGGATCATCGGGCTCGACATCGACGAGGCGACGGTGGTGAAGGCGCTCGAGCTCATCGGCGCTCGTGTCGTCGTGTCGGGCGACTCGCTGACCGCGACCATCCCGAGCTACCGCGTCGACCTCACCGACCCCTACGACCTCGTCGAGGAGGTCGCCCGGATCGTCGGTTACGACAAGGTTCCCTCGGTGCTGCCGCGCAGGGCGACCGGTGGTGGCCTGACCCGCGCCCAGCAGCTGCGCCGCCGGATCGGTCGGGCGCTGGCCGGTGCCGGGCTGGTCGAGGTCGTCGACTTCCCGTTCGTGGGCGAGGCCGACTTCGATCGTCTCGGGCTGTCCGCCGACGACGTCCTGCGGCGCACGGTGAAGCTTGCCAACCCGCTGAGCAGCGAGGAGCCCGGCTACACCACGACGCTGCTCCCGGGTCTGCTGAAGGTCGCCGCCCGCAACATCTCCCGAGGTCAGGACGGGGTCTCTCTCTTCGAGACCGCGACCGTCGCCTTCCCGGTCGACCAGGCGGCGCCGATCTACGGCGTCGAGCGGCGGCCGTCCGCGGAGGAGATGGAGAAGCTCCTCGCCGCGATCCCGCGCCAGCCGCTGCACCTCGCCGTCGTGCTCGCCGGCGAGCGTACGCGGGGTGGCTGGTGGGGCGCCGCCGAGACCGCCTCGTGGTCGGACGCCATCGACGTCGTACGTCGCCTGGGCGCCGAGCTCGGTGTCCCCGTCGAGGTCGCCTCGGCGTCGCGGGCGCCGTGGCACCCGGGTCGTTGCGCGGTCGTCTCCGTCGACGGTGTCGAGTTCGGCCATGCCGGTGAGCTGCACCCGAACGTGTGCAAGGCGTTCGGGTTGCCCGCCCGCTCGGCCGCGGTCGAGATCGACCTGGACTACCTGATCTCGAAGGTGCCCGCCACCGCCGCCGGTCCGGTCTTCTCGACCATGCCGGTCGCCAAGGAGGACGTCGCGCTCACGGTGTCCGTCGACGTCACCGTCGCTGCCGTCGAGGCGGCGTTGCGCGAGGGTGCCGGCGAGCTGCTGGAGTCCGTCCGGCTCTTCGACGTCTACGAGGGTGACCAGGTCGGCGAGGGCAAGAAGTCGCTCGCCTTCGCGCTGCGCTTCCGCGCCCCCGACCGCACGCTCAAGGCCGAGGAGACCGCGGCCGCGCGTGAGGCGGCGGTCGCCAAGGCTGCCGAGCTGACCGGCGCCGTCCAGCGCTGAGCGCGCTGTCCGCGGCCTAGTCCTGCCCGCGTCAGAATCCCGCACAGGTGGGGTTCTGACGCGGGTCAGGTTTTCGAGGGTGGGCAATTTCCCGCCATGACGGGAGAGTGACTCATGTGCGCTGCGCCGCCGCCCGGCTCCACCTCAGCCGAGCGCCTCGCGCAGGGCGCTGAGGACGGTGTCGATCTCCTCCGGAGTCGTCGCCCACGAGGTGACGAACCGGACCTGGCCGCCGAGGCGGTAGAAGAGCACACCCGAGGCCTCGAGCCGGTCGGCGACCGCGTCCGGGACCTCGGCGAAGACCAGGTTGGCGTCGGGAGAGTTCACCAGCTTCACGCCCAGTTCGGTCAGCCCGGCGCAGAGATCGCGCATGCGCTCGTTGGCGTTGCGGGCGTTGCGGAGCCAGAGGTCGTCGGTGAGGTAGGCCAGCAGCTGGGCCGACTGGTAGCGCATCTTCGAGGTGACGTGCCCGCTGCGCTTGGTGCGGTAGACCAGCTCGTCCGCCGGAGCGTCGGAGAAGCAGACGATCGCCTCGGCCGAGAGGGCACCGTTCTTGGTGGCGCCCAGGGAGAGCACGTCCACGCCGGCTCGCCAGGTCAGGTCTGCCGGAGCGGCACCGGTGGCCACGACGGCGTTGGCGAACCGGGCGCCGTCGAGGTGCACCCGCAGGTCGCGGGTCTTCGCGATCGCGGTCAGCTCGGTGATCTCCGCGACCGAGTAGACGGTGCCGTAGTCCGAGGGTGAGGTCAGCGAGAGGACGGTCGGCTGGGAGTGGTGCGGGTCGCCCCAACGTACGCCGTCGAGGTGGGCCTGCAGCGCCTCCGGCGCCATCTTGTAGCCCTCGCCCGCGACGCCCGTCATCACCGCGCCGGCGGCCAGCAGCGAGGTCGCGCCGCCCTCGCTGGTCGTGATGTGCGCGGTCTCGTGGCACACCACCGAGCCCCAGGGCGGGGTCAGCGCGGAGAGCGAGAGGGCGTTGGCGGCGGTGCCGCTCATGACCGGGAAGACGCGGGCGGTGGGGTGCTCGAAGACCTCGCGCACCCGGTTCTCGAGCGCGGCGGTCACCTCGTCACCGCCGTAGGCGAGTGCGGAGCCGGAGTTGGCGTCGGCCATCGCCTCCAGGATCGCGGGGGAGACGGAGGCGGCGTTGTCAGAGCGCAGTTCGACGGTCACGGTCCTATTCTCGTCATGGCGGGTCCGCTCGCCTCCGGGAGGTCCGAAATCCCGTACGTACGCGATATATCGCTATGACAGAATGGCGGCTGTGACAACGCTGAGTGTGCTGGACGAGGTCACCTGGGCAGGTACGCCGGTGGCCGGCGAGCGGACCAGGGCGCTGCTTCGTGCCCTGGTCGAGGCCGGCCCGCGAGGCGCCTCCGAGGCCGCGCTGGTCGAGGAGATCTGGGGCCGCGAAGACAGCCCGGCCAACCCCGCCAAGGCGCTCCAAGTCGTGGTCTCCCGAGCCAGGTCGGCGACCGCCCCTGGCGCCATCGAGCGTACGCCGCGGGGCTACCGCCTCGGCCTCGAGACCGGTGACGTCGACGCCTGGTCGCTACGGCCGCAGGCATTGAGGCTGGCGGCGGAGAAGAAGTACGCCGAGGCGCTCCCGCTCCTCGAACGGCTCGACCGCCGCGACCCGGACGAAGCGGTCACCGAGGCACTGCTTCGTGCGGTCGCCGCGGTGCACGGTGCGCCGGCGGCGCTGGAGCGCTTCGAGGCGTACCGGTCCGGGCTGGCCGACGGACTCGGCGTCGACCCGAGCCCGCGGCTGCGAGCCGTCCATGCCGAGCTGCTCGCGCGCGACCGTCCGGTGCGCTCGGGGCTGCGTCACGACACAGATCTGCTGATCGGGCGCGAGCAGGACACCGCCGAGGTCTCCGCCCTGCTGAAAGGCTCGCGGGTCGTCACGATCCTGGGGCCCGGCGGGCTGGGGAAGACCAGTCTGGCCCAGGTGATCGCCCACAGCGCGGAGCAGCCCGTGGTCCATGTCGTCGAGCTGGTCGGTGTGACCGCGCCCGACGATTTGGTCAGCGAGGTGGGCTCGGCCCTCGGTGTGCGTGACTCGGTCGCCCGGCGCGACCGGCTCACCCCTGAGCAGCGGGCCGACGTGCGGTCGCGGATCGCGCAGCAGCTCGACGGCGCCCCGACCCTGCTCGTGCTCGACAACTGCGAGCACATCGTGACCGCCGTCGCCGACATGGTCGCCTTCTTGGTCGCCACGGTGCGCGACCTGACGGTCCTCACGACCTCCCGCAGCCCGCTCGCCATCGGCGCGGAGCGGGTCTACCCGCTCGGCCGGCTGGGGACGTACGACGGTCGTGAGCTGTTCCGGCGCCGCGCGGTCGCCGCTCGGCCCGGTGCTCGTCTCGACGAGGCCCGGGTCGACGAGATCGTCACCCGGCTCGACGGACTTCCGCTGGCGATCGAGCTGGCGGCGGTGAAGGTGCGCGCGATGGCGGTCGACGACATCGCGCGGCGGCTGGAGAACCGGTTCGAGCTGCTGCGCGGGGGCGACCGCAGCGCTCCCGATCGCCACCAGACCCTCATCGCGGTGATCGACTGGTCCTGGAACCTCCTCGCCGAGCGCGAGCGGCGGGCGATGCGCTGGCTCTCGGTCTTCCACGACGGGTTCACTCTCGCGGCGGCCGAGGCGATGCTCGGCGCCGACACCTTCGCCGCGATCGAGGAGCTCGTCGACCAGTCGTTGCTGACGGTGGTCGACGCGCCGGCGGCGTTCCGCTACCGCATGCTCGAGACCGTCCGGGAGTTCGGTCGGATGCAGCTGATCGACGCGGGTGAGGACACCGCCGCCCGTGCGGCGCAGCGCGCGTGGGCGGGTGCGTATGCCGACGCGGGGTCGAGCCGGCTCTACTCGCCCGAGCAGTTCGACGCCATGGACGACCTGCGCGCGGAGGAGAGCAACCTCGCCGACATCCTCCGCCAGGTCCTGGCCGATGACGAGGCCGAGTCCGTGATCCGCCTGTTCTGTGCGGTCGGTGTCTTCTGGACCATCGCGGGCGAGCATCAGCGCGTGATCATGCTGTCCGGGCCGATCTCCGAGCTGCTCGAGGAGTGGGCGCCGCCTCCCGAGCTGCGGGAGAAGACGCGACT
Source organism: Nocardioides sp. NPDC006273 (assembly GCF_040613495.1). NCBI lineage: Bacteria > Bacillati > Actinomycetota > Actinomycetes > Propionibacteriales > Nocardioidaceae > Nocardioides > Nocardioides sp. NPDC006273. Next base: position 26,796 of record NZ_JBEXSD010000052.1, read on the forward strand.
CGTCCTGGCGCTGCTGCTCTTCGGCGCGGCCGTCACCGGTGGCACCGGTCTGGAGCGGTTGATGAGGATCCTCGACCGGGTCGGCGCCGAGGCCGCCGATCCGCAGCTCAGGGTCATGCTCAAGGTCATGGTGGCGATGGCCGGCACCGCCCAGACCCGGGCCGACGAGCCCCAGCGGCTGCTGGAGGACGAGCTGACCGACCTGGTCGCCGACCCCGACCCGGAGGTGCGCGCCCGCGCCTACACGTTCCTCAGCCACGAGCGGGAGAACCTCGGCGATCCCGAGGGTGCGGTCGCTGCCGGCGTGGAGGCGCTGCGCCTGACCGGCTCCGAAGGCGGGCCCTGGCCGCGCGCGATGCTGCACGCCCAGCTCAGCGGTCTCTACGCCCAGCTCGGCCGGCTCGAAGAGGCCGCCCACCACGCTCGCGAGGCCGCACCCGTCCTGCGCCGTCTCGGCGCCGACGACGACCTCGTCCAGACCCAGGCGATCCTGGTGACGTACGCAGTGGAGCAGGGCCACCTCGAGGAGGCCGCCGAGATCCTCGCCGAGCTCACCGACGAGCAGCCTCACGGTGGCCTCGGATCCCGCGGCGCCGTCCACGGCGCCCGGGCCCAGCTCCTCCTCGCCCAGGGACGGGTCGGCGAGGGGCTGACCCTGTTTCGTGAGGTGGTGGAGACGATGGGTGAGCTGCCGTTCCCGGGATTCAGCGACGATCCCGACCTGACGCCGTGGCGGGTCGCGGCCGAGGCGGTCGCGCTGGTCGGCTGTGCACGCCACGGCGAGGGGGCCGATGGCGCCGACCTGTTCGAGGCCTTGATGGCGAAAGCGCCGCGTCTGGTCTCCGCGGAGCGCCGGTCCCAGGACTTCCCGGTCACGGGCATGCTGCTGCTCGCGCTGGGCCTGTGGGGCCTGCTGCGCGACACGCTGCCGCGCGAGGAGTCGGTGCGGCTGGTGGTGCTGGCCGACCGGTTCGGCTACTCCCGATCGTTCCTGGACATGCGCTGGGAGCCCGCGGTCGCCGACGCGGCGCGGCTCGCGCCCGGCGTACTCGAGCGGGTCACTGAGGAGTACGACGAACGCCGCGGGCCCGCCCTGCTGGACGAGGCCCGCAGCGTCATCGCACGGATGGCCTGAGGACCGTCAGAGCTTCTTGCTGTAGGTCCACACCGAGAGCGGCGCAAAGATCGCGACGACCGCGGTGCAGCCGACGAGCGCCCACACGACGCTCAAGGTGAGGTCGCCGGCGTTCATCAGGTCGCGGGTGGCGTTGATGACCAGGGTGACCGGGTTGACGCCGACGAAGGCCTGCAGCCACTCCGGCATCGTCTCCTTCGGTACGAAGGCGGGGGAGAGGAAGGTCAACGGGAACATGATCATCATGCCCAGGCCCTGCACTCCGCCCGCGGTCTTCAAGACCGTGCCGAGCCAGGTGAAGATCCAGCTCAGCGACCAGCCGGCGAAGATGGTCAGCGCCCACCCGGCGAGCACCCCACCGACGCCGCCACCGGGCCGATAGCCCATCAGCAGGCCGACCACGATGGTCAGCGTCGCCGCGATCCCGTAGCGGAGCAGGTCGGCGACGGCGGGTCCGGCCAGCGGTGCGATCCGGGCGATAGGGAGCGCCTTGAACCGATCGAAGACACCCTTGTCCATGTCCTCGCGCAGCTGGGTGCCACGAGCCATCGAGGCGGTCAGCGCGGTCTGGGCCAGGATGCCGGTGATGATGGTCGGCAGGTAAGACTGCACGTCACCGGAGATCGCGCCGCCGAAGATGTAGGCGAACATCGCGGTGAACAGCAGCGGCTGGATCGTGACGTCGAAGAACTGCTCGGGGTTGCGCATCATCTTGATGTACGCCCGGCGGGCCATGGTCAGCGTCTGGCTGACCGTCTCGCCGATGCTCGGGTGAGCCCTGAGCGGGCGGTCGGCGACGGCGTAGGTGGAGATCAGTGCAGCCATCTCAGGCCACCTCCTCGGTGCGGATGTCGTCGTCGGTGGACTGAGCGCGGTCGGCGTCCGCAGGGTTCTCCGAGCTCGTGGTGCCGTGGCCGGTCAGGGCGAGGAAGACCTCGTCGAGGGTCGGCTGCTGCACGTTGGCAGTGGTGATCGAGATGTCGGCGTGGCGAAGGCCGATGAGCACGTCGGCGGCTCGGTCGGCGTCCGCCAGCGGCACGTTGACGCCGCCGGCCTCGGGCGTGAGCACCGGACGGTCGCCGGTCACTGTCTCGACCACGGCGGCTGCGGTGGCGATCTGCGTCTTGTCGCTCAGCCGAAGGTGCAGCGTGGAGCTGCCGACGGAGGTCTTGAGCTCCTCCGAGGTGCCTTCGGCGACCTTGACGCCACGGTCGATGACCGCGATCCGGTCGGCGAGCTGGTCGGCCTCGTCGAGATACTGGGTGGTCAGCAGCACCGTGGAGCCGCCGGCCACCAGCGTACGGATGGTGTCCCACATCTGGCCCCGGGTGCGGGGGTCCAGGCCGGTGGTCGGCTCGTCGAGAAAGATCAGCGGCGGTCGGCTCAGGAGCGAGGCGGCGAGGTCGAGGCGGCGGCGCATGCCGCCGGAGAACTTCGAGATCTGCCGCTTGGCGGCCTCTTCGAGGCCAAAGGACTCCAGGAGCTCCGCCGAGGCCGCGCGGGCGGCCTTGCCGGACATGCCGAGCAGGCGGCCGAACAGGACGAGGTTCTCGGTGGCGGTGAGGTTCTCGTCGACGGAGGCGTACTGCCCCGTGACGCCGACGAGCTGACGCACCTGATGGGGGGACGCCTTGACGTCGACCCCGAAGATCTCCGCCTCGCCGGCATCGATCGGGAGCAGGGTCGCGAGCATCTTGAGCGTCGTGGTCTTGCCGGCGCCGTTGGGGCCGAGCACGCCGAAGACCTCGCCGCGGCGGATCTCGAGGTCGATCCCGTCGACCGCGGTGAAGTCGCCGAAGGTCTTGACCAGACCAGTGGCCGATACGGCCAGTTCGGTGTTGGTTGTCATGCGCCCAGGGTGTGGGCCGGCGGTTTCAGGCCGCCTTCACCGTGGTTTCACGACTCGGGCTCGGGGTTTCAAACGGGCCCAGTCAGCGGGCGGCGTCGAGGCGGGCGAGGACGTCGTCGAGGTCGTCGCCGACCACCAGGGTCTCGGCGGGGGAGCCGTGCAGGAATCCTGCCGCGGCGATGCGCTCCATCATCTCCACGAGCGGGTCCCAGAAGCCGTTGACGTTGAGGAGGCCCACCGGCTTGCCGTGCAGCGACAGGGTCTGCCAGGTCCAGACCTCGAAGAGCTCCTCGAGGGTGCCGATCCCGCCGGGGAGGGCGAGGAACGCGTCGGCCCGCTCGGCCATGAGCGCCTTGCGCTCGTGCATCGTGTCGACCACGAGCGTCTGCATCCCCGGCGCACCTTCGACGCGACCCCACTCGCGCTCGACCATGAACCGTGGGATCACGCCGAAGACCTTCCCGTTGCCGTCGATCGCACCCTGGGAGATCTGGCCCATCAGGCCACCACCACCGGCTCCGTAGACCAGCTCGATCCCGCGCTCTGCAAGGTCCCTGCCGACCTCGTAGGCACTCTCCGAGAGCGCGGGATCGTTGCCGTCGCGGGACCCGAGGAAGACCGCCAGGTGCTTGATCATGCGGCAGAGATTAGTCGTCCGTGATCGGCTGGTTGGTCAACGCGCGGAAGCGGTCGTAGATGTCCTTGTCACCGGAGACGGCGATGCCCTCGTCGTCACGGCGACGCCAGAGCGAGGCGACCAGGTCGGCTGCGGTGCCGGCCACGACGGCGTCCGGCTCGGTGCCGGCGGGGAGCGACTGCTCGGCCACGACGCTGAGGTCGGGCTCGTTCTCCAGGTTGTCGCCGCCGGGGCCGGTGCCGGAGACGAGCCCGAGCTGGACCCAGGTGTGGGTGTCGGTGTCGACGGCGTCGATCCGCACGTACTGGTCGCTGCCCGCGAAGGTCGCCCACTCGGGCTTGCCGCCGTAGAAGATGTCGAGGACCTCGTCGATCCCGTCGGCTGCCAGGGCCGGGTCGATCGGCGTCACGGCGCCGGCGGTGAGCTCGGCGTCGAGGCGGTGGATGAGGATCTCGTGGGCCTGTCGGCGGTAGGTGAAGCCAGCGGTCTGCTCGTGCGACCACGACCAGGTGGGCTCTTCCGGCCCGGTCTTCTCCAGGGTCGCCACGAACTCGGCGTTGATCTCGTCGAAGTAGTCGAGCAGATCCTGGTAGGTGGCCTCGGTCGGCCGCTCGGGCTCGTCGTAGGTCTCCTCGGTCGGTGCGGTCGGGCGGGTCTCCAGGACGTACGTCCAGAAGTGCTGAACCTCGCCGGCGACGTGCCAGAGCAGATCGGCGGCGGTCCACTCAGGAGCGGTCGGGACCGGGGTTGCGGGGTCTGTGTGCGCGAGCGCCGAGCGGAAGAGCGCCGACTCCGACCTGATGTGGTCGAGGTAGGCGGTGGGGTTGAGACGGGTCATGGGGCGAACACTAGGTGTTGGTGTCTCAGGGGGCGAACGGGTTTTGCATGAGGCATACAGTTGAGCGTATGGTCATGCATATGACGAAGAAGCGCGTCGCCGTCGCCGGTGCCAGTGGATATGCCGGAGGTGAGCTGCTCAGGCTGCTGCTGGCCCACCCCGAGGTGGAGATCGGTGCCCTGACCGCCGCCTCCAGCGCGGGCAAGATGCTGGGCAGCCTCCAACCACACCTGGTCCCGCTGGCCGACCGCGTGCTGGAGCCCACCAACCCCGAGACCCTGGCCGGTCACGACGTCGTCTTCATGGCCCTGCCGCACGGTGAGTCCGGGCCGATCGCAGCCGGCCTCGCCGACGACGTGGTCGTGATCGACTGCGGCGCCGACTACCGACTCGCCGACGCCGAGACGTGGACGAGGTTCTACGGCACCGACCACGCCGGGACGTGGCCCTACGGGCTGCCCGAGCTGCCTGGTCAACGGGCGGCGCTCTCCGCGGCCAGCCGGATCGCGGTGCCGGGCTGCTTCCCGACCGTCTCCACCCTGGCGCTCGCCCCGGCGGTCGAGGCCGGCATCATCGAGCCCGAGGTCGTCGTGGTCGCCGCCACCGGCACCAGCGGCGCCGGAAAGTCCTCCAAGCCGAACCTGATCGGTGCCGAGGTCATGGGCAACGTCAGCGCCTACGGCGTCGGCGGCGTCCACCGGCACACCCCCGAGATCGTCCAGAACCTCTCCGCGCTGGTCGACGGCGAGGTCTCGGTCTCGTTCACCCCGGTCCTGGTGCCGATGCCGCGCGGCATCCTGGCGACCTGCTCGGCCAAGCTCGCCGGGAGCGTGACCGCGGCGGATGCGCGTGCGGTCTACGAGAAGGCCTACGGCGACGAGCCCTTCGTCCACCTGCTTCCCGAGGGCCAGTGGCCCCAGACGCAGGCCGTGCTCGGCTCCAACGCCGTCCACCTGCAGGTGACGGTCGATGAGGCCGCCGGGCGGCTGGTCGTCGTCGGCGCCGAGGACAACCTCGCCAAGGGCACCGCCGGGGGAGCGATCCAGTGCATGAACCTCGCGCTCGGTCTCGAGGAGACCACCGGGCTGAGCACGGTTGGAGTGGCCCCGTGAACGAGCGTCAGCGAGTGAACCACAAGACCCTCACGTCGCCGCGTCCGTATTCTGGCGCTTGCGCTACGGGGGTGGCGGCGTGAACTTCGAGCTCGAGACCGTCGCGCACGAGCCCGGTAGGCCCGATCCCGCCAAGGCCCGCACCCTCGCCGGCGCGCTGCCGTGGCTGATGGAGTATCACGGCAAGATCGTCGTGGTGAAGTACGGCGGCAACGCCATGACCGACGACAAGCTCAAGCGTGCCTTCGCCGAGGACATCGCCTTCATGCGGTTCGCCGGCTTCAAGCCGGTGGTCGTGCACGGCGGTGGTCCGCAGATCTCCTCGATGCTCGACCGGCTCGGGATCGAGTCGGAGTTCCGGGGCGGGCTGCGGGTGACCACGCCGGAGGCGATGGACGTCGTACGCATGGTCCTGGTCGGCCAGGTCCAGCGCGAGCTGGTCGGGCTGATCAATGAGCACGGGCCGCTGGCCGTCGGGCTCTCGGGCGAGGACGCCGGACTCTTCACCGCCGAGCCGGCCAGCACCGTCGTGGACGGCGAGGAGGTCGACCTCGGCCAGGTCGGCGAGGTCGTCGACGTACGTCCCTCGTCGGTCCTCGACATCATCGAGGCCGGCCGGATCCCGGTGGTCTCCAGCGTCGCCCCCGACGCGGACGGGGCCATCTACAACGTCAACGCCGACCGCGCCGCCTCGGCTCTCGCGGTCGCGCTGAAGGCCGAGAAGCTGCTCGTGCTCACCGACGTCGAAGGCCTCTACCTCGACTGGCCCGACCCCGAGGAGGTCATCGGCGAGATCAGCCCCGAGGCGCTGGAGGGCATCCTGCCCGACCTCGCCAGCGGGATGATCCCGAAGATGAGCGCCTGCCTCGAGGCGGTCAAGGGTGGCGTCAAACGAGCCACCGTCGTCGACGGTCGCGAGGAGCACGCCGTGCTGCTGGAGCTGTTCACCGCCGAGGGAGTGGGCACCCAGGTGCTCCCCGGCGTCACCACCAAGACCCGCAAGGCAAGGGAGCTGGACCGATGAGCACGTACGGAGAACGCTACGCCGGCGCGCTGATGAACACCTTCGGCGCGCCCAAGCTGGTCCTCACCCGAGGCCAGGGGGCCCATGTGTGGGACGAGGACGGCAAGGAGTACGTCGACCTGCTGGCCGGCATCGCCGTCAACGCCCTCGGCCACGCCCACCCGGCGCTCGTCGCCGCGGTGACCTCGCAGCTGGAGTCCCTCGGCCACATCTCCAACTTCTTCACCTCCCACCCGCAGGTCGAGCTGGCCGAGGCGCTGCTCGCCCGGGTCCCGGGAGGCGAGAGCGGACGGGTCTTCTTCACCAACTCCGGCACCGAGGCCAACGAGGCCGGCTTCAAGCTGACCCGGCGCACCGGGCGCAAGCACATCGTGGCTGCCCACGGCGCCTTCCACGGCCGCTCGATGGGTGCCCTCGCGCTGACCGCCAAGGAGGCCTATCGGACACCGTTCGAGCCGCTGCCGGGCGATGTCACCTTCGTCCCGTACGGTGACGCCGAGGCGCTGGCGGCCGCGGTCACCGACGAGACCGCGGCGATCATCCTGGAGCCGATCCAGGGCGAGGCCGGCGTCATCGTCCCGCCCGCCGACTACCTGGCCTCCGCGCGAGCGGTGGCCGACGAGCACGGCGCCCTGCTCTGGCTCGACGAGATCCAATCCGGTCTGGGCCGCACCGGCCGCTGGTTCGCCCACGAGATCTCCGGCATCACCGCCGACATCGTCACCCTCGCCAAGGGCCTCGGCGGCGGCTTCCCGATCGGCGCCTGCATCGGCCTCGGCCGTGCGGCGACGCTCCTCGAGCCCGGCAACCACGGCACCACCTTCGGTGGCAACCCGGTCGCCTGCGCCGCGGGCCTCGCCGTGGTCGAGACCATCGAGACCGAGGGCCTCCTCGAGCACGTCACCGTGCTCGGGCAGAAGCTGCGCGACGGTCTCGCGGCCGACCCTCGGGTCGCGCGGGTCGATGGAGAGGGTCTCTTCATCGGGGTGGTTCTCGCCGGTCTCGACTCGGGCGCTGTCGCTGCCGCAGCGCTCGAGGCCGGCTTCATCCTCAACAACGCCACACCCGAGCGGATCCGGATCGTGCCGCCGCTAGTGCTCACCGAAGACGACGCCGAGAGCCTTCTGGCCGCCTGGCCGTCGATCCTCGACGCAGCCCAAGAGACGGGGGCGAAGTGACCAGGCACTTCCTCCGCGACGACGACCTCACCCCGGCCGAGCAGGCCGAGGTGCTGGCGCTCGCGGCGGCGATGAAGCAGGACCCCTTCGCCGCCAAGCCGCTCGCCGGACCGGTGACCGTCGCGACGATCTACGACAAGCCGACCCTGCGGACCCAGGCCTCCTTCTCGTCCGGGATCGCCGAGCTCGGTGGCCACTCGATGCTCGTCGACGGCCGTCTCGCCGGGATCGGCGAGCGGGAGTCGGTCGCCGACGTCGCTCGGGTGCTCGGCCGGCAGGCCGGCGAGATCGTGTGGCGTACGTTCGCCCAGTCGAGCATCGAGGAGATGGCGGCGTACGCCGGAGCGCCGGTCATCAACGCACTGACCGATGACTTCCACCCATGCCAGCTGCTCGCCGACCTGTTGACGATTCAGGAGCACAAGGGATCGTTGGCGGGTCTGACCGCGGCCTTCCTGGGAGACGCCGCGTGCAACATGGGCAACTCCTGGGCGCTGGCCGGAGCCACCGCCGGGATGCACGTGCGGTTCGGGGCGCCGGAGGGCTACGCGCCCGACGCCGACGTGCTGGTCCGGGCGAAGGAGATCGCCGAGGAGACCGGCGGCTCGGTCACGGTGACGCCCGACCCCGTCGCGGCGGCTGCGGGGGCCGACGTACTCATCACCGACACCTGGATCTCGATGGGCAAGGAGAGCGAGGCGGCCGCCCGGCTCGCGGTCTTCTCGCCCTACGCGCTCACCACCGAGCTGATCGGCCATGCCGACGACGACGCGGTCGTCCTCCACTGCCTGCCCGCCTACCGCGGCAAGGAGATCGATGCCGAGGTGCTCGACGGTCCGCGCAGCCTGGTGTGGGACGAGGCGGAGAACCGGCGCCATGCTCAGAAGGCGATCCTGGCCTTCCTGTGGGAGCGGAGATGACTACTCACGAAGCCCAGCGGCCGGCGACCAAGGGAGCGCGCCAGTCCCTGATCGTCGACATCATCTGGAGCATCGAGATCAAGTCGCAGACCGAGCTGGCCGAGGCGCTGCTCTCGCACGGCGTCCACGTCACCCAGGCGACGCTCTCGCGCGATCTGGACGAGCTCGACGCGGTGAAGGTGCGGGCGGCCAACGGAGCTCTCGTCTACGCGATCCCCGGCGAGGGTGGCGACCGCAGCTCGGTGGCGCCGGGGGAGTCCGCCAGCGGCCGAAGCAAGCTCGGTCGGCTCGCCCGCGAGCTCCTGGTGAGCGCGGACGGGAGCGCCAACCTGGTGGTGCTGCGTACGCCTCCGGGGGCTGCGCAGTACTTCGCATCGGCCGTCGACCGGGCGGACTATCCCGACATCCTCGGCACCATCGCCGGCGACGACACCGTGCTCGTCATCGGCCGCGAGCCCCAGGGCGGAGCGGCGCTCGTCGACCGTTTCCTCGGCCTCGCCGGCAAGACCCCAGACATTCAATAGATTTCTAAGCAAGGAGCAACATCTCGTGAGCAAGGTACTGACCTCCCTCCCCAAGGGCGAGCGCGTCGGCATCGCCTTCTCCGGAGGTCTCGACACCTCCGTGGCGGTCGCGTGGATGCGCGACAAGGGCGCGGTGCCGTGCACCTACACCGCTGACATCGGGCAGTACGACGAGCCCGACATCTCTGGTGTGCCGGACCGCGCGATGGCGTACGGCGCCGAGATCGCCCGCGCCATCGACATCAAGCCGCAGCTCGTCGAGGAGGGCCTGGCCGCGCTCGCCTGCGGCGCCTTCCACATCCGCTCCGGTGGCCGCGCCTACTTCAACACCACCCCGCTCGGCCGTGCCGTCACCGGCACCATGCTGGTCCGGGCCATGCAGGCCGACGACGTCAACATCTGGGGCGACGGGTCGACCTTCAAGGGCAACGACATCGAGCGGTTCTACCGCTACGGCCTGATGGCCAACCCCGAGCTGCGGATCTACAAGCCGTGGCTCGACGCCGACTTCGTCCACGAGCTCGGTGGACGTCACGAGATGTCGGAGTGGCTGGTCGCCCACAACCTGCCCTACCGCGACTCGACCGAGAAGGCCTACTCCACCGACGCCAACATCTGGGGCGCCACCCACGAGGCCAAGACGCTGGAGCACCTCGATGTCTCGCTGGAGACCGTCGAGCCGATCATGGGCGTGAAGTTCTGGGACCCCTCGGTCGCCATCGAGACCGAGGACGTCTCGATCAGCTTCGTCGAGGGCCGCCCGGTGGCGATCAACGGCAAGTCCTACGCCGACCCGGTGGAGCTGGTCTACGAGGCAAACGCGATCGGCGGCCGCCACGGCCTCGGCATGTCGGACCAGATCGAGAACCGGATCATCGAGGCGAAGTCCCGCGGCATCTACGAGGCGCCGGGGATGGCGCTGCTGTGGGCGGCATACGAGCGGCTGCTCAACGCGGTGCACAACGAGGACACCATGGCCAACTACTACAACGAGGGCCGCAAGCTCGGCCGGCTGCTCTACGAGGGCCGCTGGCTCGACCCGCAGGCGCTGATGGTGCGCGAGTCCATCCAGCGCTGGATCGCCTCGCTGGTCTCCGGCACGGTCACCCTGCGGCTGCGCCGCGGTGAGGACTACACGATCCTCAACACCGAGGGGTCGCACTTCTCCTACCACCCCGAGAAGCTCTCCATGGAGCGCGTCGAGAACGCCGCCTTCGGCCCCGTCGACCGCATCGGCCAGCTCACCATGCGCAACCTCGACATCGCCGACTCGCGCTCCAAGCTCGAGGTCTACGCCGGGCACCCCCTCGACCAGGGCACCGTGCTCGTCGAGCACGGCACCCTCTTCGGCGAGCTCCCCGCCGGTGGCTTCGACCGCATCGCCGCCACCGACGGTAAGCCGCTCCCGGCCGCCCTCCCTGTCGACGGACCGGTCCTGGACGACTCGTTCCTGGACGAGGCGGCGCTCGAGGCCGGGAACGACTGATGTCGAACACACCTGCCAACACCACCAACGAGGGCAAGCTCTGGGGCGGCCGGTTCGCCGGCGGTCCTTCGCCGGAGCTCGAGGCGCTCTCTCGCTCGACGCAGTTCGACTGGCGGCTGGCGCTCTACGACATCGCCGGGTCGCACGCCCACGCCAAGGCGCTGGGGGCTGCCGGGCTGCTCACCGGCGACGAGGAGAACGAGATCCACCGTGGTCTCGACGTGCTCGCGGACCGGTTCACCGCCGGCCGGCTTCTTCCGGCCGACTCCGACGAGGACGTGCACGGCGCTCTGGAGCGGTTGCTGATCGAGGAGATCGGCCCGGACGTGGGCGGCAAGCTGCGGGCCGGGCGCTCGCGCAACGACCAGATCGCCACTCTCTTCCGCAGCTACCTGCTCGACCACGAGAGGGTGCTGCGTGGGCTCGTGCTCGACCTCATCGACGCACTCGCCGCTCAGGCAGACGAGAACATGGGCGCGATCATGCCGGGGCGTACACACCTCCAGCACGCACAGCCGGTGCTGCTCTCGCACCACCTGATGGCCCATGCCTGGTCGCTGCTGCGAGACGTCGACCGGCTCGAGGACTGGCGCGAGCGGGTGATCTGCGACTCGCCCTACGGGTCCGGGGCGCTCGCGGGCCAGTCGCTCGGGCTCGACCCCGAGCTGGTCGCCTCCGAGCTCGGCTTCACCGGCTCGAGCGCCAACTCGATCGACGGCACCGCCTCGCGTGACTTCGTGGCCGAGTTCGCCTACGTGTGCGCTCAGATCGGCGTCGACATCAGCCGGATCGCCGAGGAGATCATCCTGTGGGCGACCAGGGAGTTCGACTTCGTCACGCTGCACGACTCCTGGTCGACCGGGTCGAGCATCATGCCGCAGAAGAAGAACCCCGACATCTCCGAGCTGGCCCGTGGCAAGGCCGGACGCCTGGTCGGCAACCTGACCGGGCTGCTGACGACGCTGAAGGCGCTGCCGCTGGCCTACAACCGCGACCTGCAGGAGGACAAGGAGCCGGTCTTCGACTCCCTGGACACCCTCGAGGTGCTGCTTCCGGCCTTCACCGGCCAGGTCGCGACGCTGGTCTACAACACCGAGCGGATGGCCGAGCTTGCCCCGCAGGGGTTCTCGCTGGCCACCGACATCGCCGAGTGGCTGGTCCGGCAGGGCACCCCCTTCCGGATCGCCCACGAGCTGGCCGGCGCCTGCGTCCAGGCGGCGGAGAAGCGAGGCGTGGAGCTTGCCGAGCTCACCGACGAGGAGTTCGCCACGATCTCGCCGGCGCTCACCCCCGACGTACGCCTCGTGCTGACCATCGAAGGATCGGTCGCCTCCCGCGACGGCCGTGGTGGCACCGCACCCGACCGGGTCACCGAGCAGCTCGCCGAGCTTCGGTCCAAGTCTGCCGAGTTCCGTCCGTCGTAGTGTCTCTCGCCGATCTGTTGAACCAGCGCTCCGAGGTAGCCGCTCCGCGGCTCCTCGGGGCGAGGTTGTCGTACCACGGGGTGAAGGTCCGGCTGACCGAGGTGGAGGCGTACGCGGCCGACGACCCCGGCTCGCACGCCTTTCGGGGCGAGACGAACCGCAACCGGGTGATGTTCGGCCCGCCCGGGCGGCTGTACGTCTACTTCACCTACGGGATGCACCACTGCGCCAACCTCGTCTGCCACCCGCCTGGTGAACCCGGTGGGATCCTGTTGCGCGCCGGTGAGGTGATCGAAGGGACCGAGACTGTGCGGGAACGTCGCGGACCGGTCCGCGACGCCGACCTGGCCCGGGGACCGGCGCGGCTGTGCTCGGCTCTCGGGATCGACCTCACGATGAACGGGACCGGCGACTTCGAGGTGGATCTCGCGCCGGAGGAGACCTGGTCGCGGATCGACGTCGCCGCTGGTCCCCGGGTCGGGCTCCGCCTCGCCGCCGAGCGTCCCTGGCGTTTCTGGATCGCAGGGGATCCGACGGTCTCCCGCTACCGGCCGGCGAAGAAGCTCTGAGAGCTCGTCGGACGGGCCGATGTCCGTCCACAGGCTCGGTTCGGACCGAGGTTGTCCACAGGCAGCGCGGTGCCGGGCAGAACTGTCGGCTCCCCTGACCAGGATGATGGTCGGAGGTGATCGAGATGACGGTCGCAAGGGTAGAGAAGGAGCCATCGCCGGACGATGGCGGACGCGCGGGGCGTGCCGAAGGCCTGGCCACGGTCAACGAGGTGCGGCTGATCGGCCGGCTGTCGCTGGCCGCGGAGGAGCGGGAGCTGCCGAGTGGTGACCAGCTGACCGCGTTCAGGGTGGTCGTGAACAGGCCACGCGACAAACGCCGGGGGAGTCGGGTGCAGATCGACGCGCTCGAGTGCCACACCTGGATCGCTCGGGTGCGGCGTGCGGCGATGACCTGGCAGGTGGGAGACGTCGTCGAGGTCAACGGCTCCCTGCGCCGCCGGTTCTTCAAGACCGGCGGACGACTGCAGTCGATGACCGAGGTGGAGGTGCTGTCGGCCAGACGGGTCAGCCGAGCCGGCGCCGCGACCAGGCAGGCCAGCTAGTCGATGGCTCGGCTAGTGCCGAGTCTTCTCCAGACGCGCGGCGTCGAGAAGACGGATGAGCACCCCTGGGTGCGGCTTGGGCTGGAACGAGGTCGCCTTCTCCGGGAGCAGCTGCCCGACCGAGGCGGAGGAGAGGATGGTGTCGAACGTCGGCGCCGCCAGCAGCACGGCGACGTCGCGCCCCGGGCGGGCCCGCTTGAGAGCGGCATCGACCTGGTGAGCGTGCAATACCCGAGACGGCTGCCGGCGCAGCTCCGGAAGGACCCGGTCGTGCAGGTAGCCGACGTCGCCGGTGGCAGGGCTTTCGGAGGTGTCGACCTCGAGCGTGGCCCAGCCACGGCCGTCGCTGACCACGATGACGCCGGGTCCGAGCCTGCCCAGGGCGGCCTCCCGCCCACCGGCGGTCCACGTCGCGCCGACGGCCTCGGCTGCCGCTCGAAGATCGCGCAGGTTCACCCCGGCGAGCACCCGGTGGATCGCGCCCAGCTGCAGCGGGGTGTCGTCCTGGTCGATGAGCATCGCCAGACCGAAGTCCGTCGCGGCCGCGTCGCCGGGCTCGGCCGGCCCCTGGAGCTGGGCGTAGGCCGCGTAGCGGTGGTGGCCGTCGGCGATCAGCGCCTGCTCGGTGGACCAGGCGGCGCGCAGCTGCCCGATCACTGCCTCGTCGGTGATCGCCCAGACACGGTGGTGCTGGCCGCCGTGGTCGTCGTACTGCTCGTGGGGAGGGTTGCTCTGCACGCGGTCGAGCAGCTCGGCGACGCCGTCGGGCGCGTGGTAGGTGAGCAGGATCGGCGCCGGGTGCACCCGCATCTGACGCATCCTGGAGGCCAGCTGATCGGCCTGAGCGGTCCGTACGCCCTCGTGGGGCAGCACGGCGGCTTCACCGGGCTCGTCGGTGCGGTGCGAGACGTCGAGGATCCCGACGACGCCACGCACCGTGATCCCGGCTGCGGTGTACTCGTGCAGGTAGAGCGCGGCGTCGCGGTGCTCATACAGATCCCCACGGGCCAGCCACGAGCTGATCCGGGAGGTGACGCCGCGATAGGGCCGGGAGTAGAGCCGTGCCGAGGTCGGGTCCCCGATCCGCGAGGGCGCCAGGGAGAGCGCTCGAAAAGGCTCCAGACGCAGCGGACGGCGGAGGTACGGCGCCCTCACCACACCTGCATCGTCCATCCCCACATCGTAGGGTCACACTGGTCCCATTCGTCGCACCCCCGACTCAGAGTGAGGAACTTAGTGTGCTGACCGACCATCAGTTGAAGGGCTCAGACCGAGCGCTCGCCGCGGTCCACGACGTCGCGATGCTCGACCTCGACGGCGTGGTCTACATCGGCGGGGCCGCGGTCCCGCGAGCCGCCGAGTCGCTCGCGGCGGCGCGTGAGTCCGGTCTGCGTCTGGCGTTCATCACCAACAACGCTGCCCGGCCGCCGGCCAAGGTGGCCGAGAACATCCGCAACCTGGGGATCGAGGCGAGCGCCGAGGACGTCGTCACCTCGGCACAGGCCGCCGCGCACGTCTTGGCCGAGCGGCTCGCTCCGGGCACGAAGGTGGTCAACCTGGGTGCCGCCGGCCTGCGCGAGCCGCTCGAAGCCGCCGGACTGGTGCCGGTGGCCGTCGACGAGGACGCCGAGGCGATCGTCACCGGGTACAACCCCGACCTGCTGTGGAAGGACATCCTCCGTGCGGCCGTCCGGATCAAGGACGGACTCTTCTGGGTCGCCAGCAACACTGACATGACCTTCCCGGCCGCCTATGGGATCGCGCCGGGCCATGGCGTCCTGGTCGACACCCTGCGCCGCTTCTCGGGGGTCGAGCCGATCGTCGCGGGCAAACCTTCGCGCCCGCTGCTGGAGGAGACCATTCGGCGCACCGAGGGCGAGCATCCGCTGATGGTCGGCGACCGGCTCGACACCGACATCGAAGGCGGCCGCAACGTCGATGTCGACACGCTGCTGGTGCTCACCGGCGTGACCGGGCTCGAGGACCTGGTCGCGGCCGCGCCGCATCAGCGCCCGACGTACATCGCCTCCGACCTGGGCGGGCTGCTGGAGGCCCACTCCGCGCCCGAGATCGAGGGCACGACCGCGCGGCTGGGCGGCTGGGCGGCAGAGGTACGCGACGGCGACCTGCGCGTCACGGGCCAGGGCAGCGTCGACGACTGGTGGCGGGCCGCTGCGACCAGCGCCTGGGCGCACCTGGACGAGACCGGGGCAGTGGTGGCGCTCGGCGCACAGGCCACGCCGCCTCGCTCGGATGCTGACGGCGAGACGGTAGTCTCGGGCTCATGAGCGAGCAGCACTTCGACGAGACTCCGGCCCCGGCCGGATTGGGCGGCGCCGGCGCGGCGCCGCACACCGGTGTCGCCCGCGTCGACGCGGTCCTCGAGACTCTCGACCGGCTCGAGGAGCTGCCGCTGGCCGAGCACGTCGGCGTCTTCGAGGCCGCTCACACCGAGCTGCGTCGCGCCCTGGACCCCGACACGGGCGCCCATGACGCGATGGCCCGGATCGCCTCGGCGTCCGGTGAGCCCCAGCCGACCGACCAGCCCTGAGAGGCGAGCGCATGCCTCCTCGCCGCCTGCGCCTCGACGCCGAGCTGGTCCGACGCAAGCTGGCCCGATCTCGCGAGCACGCCAGCGAGCTGATCGCCGCCGGCCGCGTCACGGTCTCAGGCAACCGCGCCACCAAGCCGGCCACGGGTGTCACCACCGACGTCGCCATCGTGGTGACCGAAGACCCCGGCCGACCCGACTTCGTCTCCCGCGGCGGCCACAAGCTCGCCGGTGCGCTGGCCGCGTTCGAACCGCTCGGTCTCTCGGTCAAGGGCCGCCGGTGCCTGGACGCCGGCGCATCGACGGGCGGCTTCACCGACGTACTGCTCCGCAACGGCGCCAGCCAGGTCGTCGCCGTCGACGTCGGCTACGGCCAGCTCGCCTGGCGCCTGCAGCAGGACGAGCGGGTCGTGGTCCATGACCGGACCAACATCCGCGACCTCTCTCCCGAGCTGGTCGGCGAACCCGTGGACGTCGTCGTCGGCGACCTGTCCTTCATCTCACTCGAGCTCGTCCTCGACGCGCTGATCCGAGTCACCAGCCCTGAGGGCGACCTGGCGCTGATGGTCAAGCCTCAGTTCGAGGTCGGCAAGGACCGTGTCGGGAAGGGCGGCGTGGTGCGCGACCCGGTGCTGCGGGCGGAGGCGGTCAACGCCGTCGCCGCTGCCGCTGCGAGACGCGGCTGGGGTGCCCGCGCGGTCACGACCAGCCCGTTGCCCGGCCCGTCGGGCAACGTGGAGTTCTTCCTCTGGCTGCGCCGCGGCGAGGCCACTGTCAGCGAGACCGAGATCGAGGAGGCCGTGCGCGAGCAGCGTGGTCTGGAGAGCCCCGGCACCGGGGCTGTGTCGGTGCCGTCTGAGAGGGTTGATCCGTGAGCGAGCGTCAGCGAGTGAGCCAACGGGCCAACACGTCGCCAGATCCGTATTCTGGCGCTGGCGCTACGGAGGTGGCGACGTGACCGACGCCGATGCCTCCGCTGTGGACCCAAGCCCGGTAGATCCAGGCCCGGTGGAGCCGGCCGAGGTGCGGCGTGTCCTCATGCTCATCCACACCGGGCGGGAGGAGGCCCGCGATGTCGCCCTCGCCTGTGCCAAGTCGCTCGCGGTCCACGGGATCGTGGTCAGGATGCTGGCTCGTGAGGCCGGCGACCTGGGCATCGACCCGGGTGCCTATCAGCCGGCGATCGAGCTGGCCCTCGACGAGCAGGAGGCCAGCAGAGACTGCGAGCTGGCGCTGGTGATCGGTGGCGACGGCACGATCCTGCGTGCTGCCGAGATCGTCCAGCCCCACCGCACCCCGGTGCTCGGGGTCAACCTGGGACACGTCGGATTCCTCGCGGAGGCGGAGTACGACGACGTCGAGTCGACGATCGAGGCGATCGTGCAGCGCCGTTACACCTCCGAGGACCGCCTCGCGCTCGAGGTCAGCGTCTTCGAGGACGGCAACAAGGTCTTTCGTACGTTCGCGGTCAACGAGGCCAGCGTCGAGAAGGCGGCCCGCGAGCGGATGCTCGAGGTGGTCGTCGAGATCGACGGCCGGCCGCTGTCGAGGTGGGGCTGCGACGGCGTCGTCTGTGCGACCCCGACCGGCTCGACGGCCTACAACTTCTCCGCCGGTGGCCCGGTCGTGTGGCCCGGCGTCGAGGCTCTGCTGCTGACCCCGATCAGCGCCCACGCGCTCTTCGCGCGGGCCATGGTGGTCGCGCCGACCTCGGTGCTGGCCGTGGAGGTCATCTCGCGCGCCGACGGTGCCGGGGTGCTCTGGTGCGACGGTCGGCGCTCCTACGACCTGGGCCCCGGCGCCCGGATCGAGGTCACCCGGGGGGTGGAGCCAGTCAGACTCGTACGCCTGCACCAGGCCCCGTTCACGGATCGTCTGGTGCGGAAGTTCGGACTGTCTGTGGAGGGATGGCGAGGCGCCGCGGAAAGGCGTCCGTTCAGGATGAACGGAGGCGAGCATGCTTGAGGAGATCAGGATCTCCGGACTCGGGATCATCGAGTCCTCGACCCTGGAGCTCGGACCAGGACTGACCGTGGTGACCGGTGAGACCGGCGCTGGCAAGACGATGATCGTGACCGCGCTCGGGCTGCTGCTCGGCGGCCGCGGCGACGCCGGCGCGGTGCGCAAGGGCAAGAAGGCGGCCCGCGTCGAGGGTGTCATCGACGCCCGCTCGCTGCCAGCCGTCATCGACGCGACCGAGGAGGCTGGGGGAGAGGTCGAGGAGGGCCGCGTCCTCGTGGCCCGCACGGTCGCTGCCGAAGGCCGAGCGCGGGCGTACGTCGGGGGAGCGACCGTCCCGGTCGCC